>NZ_JBOY01000051.1:0-13866 GCF_000647775.1 Pseudomonas sp. RL
TTCGAAGCCCGGATGAGTACTTAAACCCGTGTCCACGACTTCTGGGCAAGATCATGTCACGCTAAGCGTTGTATGCGGGGACTTGTCGCAGATGTTGAAGTCCATGGTACGGCAATCGGACCCGGCAATGCATGTTAGGCACGTTCGCCTGAGCTTCTCCATGTTCAGTTGCTTCGAGAGCTCTGATGAACGACTGACCCAAGCATGCAGCCTGGATGCGACAGAATGGGTCGCATCAGGACACGACCCATTCTGTCGTGCAGCTGGTGGAAACTCAGCGCATGGTTTTCCCTTGAGGCGGCGGTGCCCATGAACAATTGCGACCTCATCATCAGTCATCTCCGCGAATGCATCGGCCAGCTAGAGTCGACCATCGAATGCTTGGAGAGTGGGTTGGTTCGCCATCGCCATGAGCCCTTGCAGTACAACGAGGGTCACCTTCAAATCGATCTGGCTCATGCCTACCACCACATGAATTTCGCGTGGCATATCCGCAACGTATCTCGTGAGCGTGCGATTGCTTGTGAGTGTGGGGATTTCGAGGATTGGTCCAAATTCCCAGCCTGGTAGCGCTTTAGGTAGGGGGCATGGCCTGATACGAGGAATATCGGTCGAACCAAAGATATTTTCCTGTTAAAACAAGCATATGCAGCGTAAGCAGAGAAAATTCAGGAACGTAGCAGGGAGCTTTCTATGCAAGGACAACGCATCACCTTTGGCTATCACCTCGACGGCCAGCGTCCTGCGCCGCCGGTTGATTCACTCGGTGCGTCGTTGGTCGGCCCCCTGGGTTTTTTGAACATTCTCGAAACCCAATTAGGGCTCCTGAGGCCCCATTTCTCTCAAGCCGAGCGCATCGTCCAGTACCTGGATTGTTTGCAAAAAATCGATTCAGAGCAGCATTTCTTTCATCGAAGTTTTGAAACAGATCCCTTGGGTACGGCTGCCTGCCTTCTCGACTGGAGGGATCAGTGGTTTCTGCATGGCTGGAACGGCGCTATGGCCGCCGAGGCACCACCACGTTTGCGAGATCTGGCGGAAGTTGAAGCTCTGGCTAGCACGACTGTGTCCCCAGGCATCGGTCAGCGCCTTAAGGCCATACAGATTGAGCTACAGCACCGTAAGCCGGACATTGAGCAGGTGTTGCTCGTGGAAGCGCTCGAAACCTTTCCGATCGCCTGGCAAGCGGTTCTTGCTGCGCTTCCTGTCGTTGGTCCGGTGCCGTCTGGAGGGGCTGGGCGAGGCTTCCTGGGACGCCTTCAACGACAGCTCCAGTCCGCAGCCTGTGGACAGGCTCCCGAAAAAATCCGCTGGGAGGATGACGGCTCCGTTCTCGTCGTCCAGGCCGAAACACCGACTCTGGCTGACCACTGGCTTGCGACTCAATTCGCGGCGGATCGCCCGACGCTGTTGGTATCCGGTTCCGACGGCGCACGGTTAGATGCCCAGCTTGCCGTTGCTCGAATGCCGCGACAGGGGCTCAAGGAAATCAGTGCGTTCCGTCCAGCGCTTCAGGTCCTGCCGTTGGCGTTGGAGTTGCTCTGGGCTCCGACCGACTATCACGCCCTGGTGCAGTTCCTGACAAACCCGGTGTGCCCCGTCCCTGGATATGCCCGCCGTTACCTCGCCGAAAAGATCGCCGACGCTCCGGGTATTGGTGGAGCGTACTGGCAACGTGTCCTGGCTAAGCTCGACGAGCACTATGGCCAGGAACGATCGCCCCACGTTCGCGAGCAGATCATGCTCTGGATCGAACATGCTCGATTTCCGTTTGAGTCCGGCGCTCCACTGGAGGCAGTGATTGAGCGGGTCGAGCGATTGGCTGAGTTCTTTCGGTTGCGCCTAGGCGACGCCGATACCGCCCGGCGACTCGCTTTTCATGCCGGATACGGTCAGTGCAAGGCATGTCTGGACTCGGTGAAGACCCTGCAAGCGCAGGGGGCTTCGTCCATCCGACCGAGGCAGCTGCAGAAGCTTGTCGCGCAGGTCACCGCCAACGGTACCGACAATCCTCTTTGGCCAGCCGAAGTCGGAGCAGGCCAGGTGGTCAACAACCCGGGCGCGGTACTCGAGTCGGTCGAGCGCGTGATCTGGTCGCCCTTGGTGATGCCAGCGTTACCCGGCAATGACCCCTGGTCGAGAAGTGAGTTGCGTGCTCTGCAGGCGGCGGGGGTGATATTGCCGTCGGTTTCCGAGCGGCTCGAAGAAGTCGCTGCCAGTTGGTTGCGGCCAGTGCTCGCTGCCCAGACGCAATTGGTGCTGGTGCTTCCCCCTCCCGGAACAGAGGTACACCCCATCTGGCAAATGATCGGCGCTGTAGTCGACCAACCCCAAGTGCTTGCCTTGGAGAGGCTTCTTGAGTCTCTCCCTGGCGAAGCCATGGTGCCCGTCACGCCTCTGCCGCTTCCAGCGCCCAAACGCTGGTGGCAGTTGCCGGACGGTGTCTCCGTTAACATGAGGCCGAAGGAATCCTTCTCCAGCCTCGAAAAGCTCTTGTTCAACCCTTACCAATGGCTGCTGCAATACCCAGCCAGACTTCAACCGTCGAGCATCATTAATCTCAGTAATGATTTTCGGATGCTCGGCAATTTGGCGCATGGACTCGTCGAGCAGTTTTTCTTGCATCCGAATGCTTTGTCGATGTCGGTATCGGCATTTCATGTTTGGTTCGACGATGCCTTCCAAACCTTGGTTGATCAGGAGGGCGCTGTCCTGCACACCCCGGGGCGCCGCGCCGATCTGGAAGAGTTTCGCTACCGTCTGCTTAGGTCCATGCAGAGTCTGCGCGAGCAGGTGGCAAAGGCCGGCATGGTCTGTGTGGTGCCGGAGTACAAGGTTTCCGGCCACTTCCCAGGGGGCGAGCTGGTGGGCTCGGCGGATCTAGTGATGCGGAACGGTCGAGGCGAGCGCGCCGTCGTCGACATGAAATGGTCCGGGGCCAAGAAATTCCCGGAAAAGCTCCGGCAGAACCGCCATCTTCAACTGGCCATTTATGCCGAGCTCCTTCGGCAGGAGAGCGGCCAGTGGCCGTCGGTGGCCTATTACATTCTCGATGGGGCCCGCTTCTTCGCGCCTGACGACCACATTTTCCCCGATGCTGTCGTGGTGCCGCCTGCCGATGAAGAGAACACGGCGCAGCTATGGCAACGCTTCCTAACAACCTGGCGCTGGCGTGTGGCGCAAATTCAGTCGGGTCGGTTCGAGGTTGTGCTGGACTCGATCCCCGTGACAGAAGATTCCACGCCGCCCGAGCACGGGATGGCTATGGAAACGCTCAACCAGGCCTACAACGATTACCGGACCCTTGCCGGATGGGAGAGCTGAGCATGACGTCCAAATCGTCGGGAGCACACATCACCTTCATTAGCGCCGGGGCCGGGAGCGGCAAGACCTATCGGCTGACCGAGCTCCTGCACCGTGAATTGACCGCCGGCAGTGTCCGCCCATCCGGTGTTATTGCGACCACCTTTACCAAGAAAGCGGCCACGGAACTACGAGAGCGTGCGCGCGAGCATCTGCTTGAACAGGGGAACTTCAGCCTGGCTAATGTCATGGGGCAGGCGAGGATCGGCACGGTCAACAGCGTGTGTGGTCAACTCATTGTGCGCTTTTCGTTTGAAGCTGGTCTGTCCACCGAACAACAGGTGCTGGAGGAAGTTCAAGCCGGGATGCTGCTAGGCCGGGCCATTGATGCGGTGCTCGATGATTCGGAGATGCGTCAACTGCTGAGTCTGGTTCGCCGTCTGGGGCTAGAGCCGGATTCCGGGGATACCTACAAGAGTAATTGGCGCGATGACCTGAAGGCGTTGGTTGACCAGATTCGCAGCAACGACATCCCGCTGGCTCAGGTCCGCGGTTTCGCGCAGGCCAATGCCGATGACTTGCTAAGCCACTTCCCAAAGCCGACGGCTCAGTGCCTCGATACCGAACTGCTCAACGCGATCCGGCTGGCGTTACCGACCATCGAAGCAGCTGCCTTATCGGGTGGCAAAAAGAACACCAACGCCTACCTGGATCTGATCAAAGGGTTTGCCAGCGATCTGGAGAAGCAGGTTGCTCCCTGGAGTGAATGGGTCAAAGTGGCAAAGGCGGCCCCCGAAGTCAGTTTGCATCAGACCATCGAACCGATAGCTGATTTAGCCGGACGCGTGGCTGAACACGGTAGGCTGCATGCTGATCTCAGACGTTACCTCGAACTGATGTTCGATCTTGCAGCCAAGGCGCTGGAACACTATCAGGATCTCAAGCAGGAACTCGGTGTTCTCGACTTTACTGATCAGGAGCACCAATTGCTTGGGCTGCTTGATCACCCCGAAGTGGCGGCTGTGCTCGATGACGAGCTTGATCTTTTGATGGTTGACGAATTTCAAGACACCAGTCCGATTCAGCTTGCACTTTTTCTGAAGCTGGCCCGCTTTGCCAAAAAAGTGTACTGGGTTGGAGACATTAAGCAGGCAATTTACGGATTCCGAGGTAGCGATACTGAACTCATGCAGGCCATCCTCCGCGCTTTGCCGGATCTGGGGGGAGCCAAGGAGGTTCTGCAGTCGTCCTGGCGGTCGCGCCCGGAACTCGTGAAGACCATCAATGCGGTCTTTACCCACGCCTTCGAGAACTCCTTGCCCCGGGAAGAAGTCCAGCTCAATCCTGAGCGCACGGAATCCTTGACCGGCCCAGCGCTTGCCAACTGGATTCTTGGCGGCAAGAACGCAAAGTCGGAAGCTTCAGCGCTGGCGTCTGGAGTCCTTAAGTTAATTGACGACCCAGAATACGAGGTTTACGACAAGGCCACTAAGGAGCAGCGCCAGGTCCAGTTTGGCGATATCGCCATCCTGTCGCGCTCCAATGAGGGCGTGGGGGTTCTAGCAGCTGCGTTGTCGGCGCAGGGGATTCCGGTCGCCACTGCGCAACCGGGTCTGCTGGCCACACCCGAAGCCACGCTGGCTCTGGCTTGTCTGCGTCGGCTTAACGATCCGGGCGATACCGTGGCCACGGCTGAAATCATTTCCTTGTCCGACTGTTTGCAGCCTGAAATTTGGGTGGCAGACAGGCTGAATTACTTGGCACAAGGTGGGGAGGCCCATCTCTGGCTCGAACAGACCATGGAGGGTCATTCGGCACACCCAGTGCTGGAAACCATCGCCGCTCTACGGTCCAGCCTGCCGGTATTGACACCTCGAGAAGCCCTAGTGGCAGTGATCACTAGCTGCTCCCTTACGGAAAAAATCGTGCGCTGGACGACGGATCCGGCCCGTGTTCGTGTGCGGCTGGCCAACCTGGAGGCATTGATCGAGCTCGCCGAACGGTATGAAGACTATTGCCGTGGCGGACGGCTCGCAGCTTCCATATCGGGGCTGATCTTATGGCTCGGTGAAATTGCCGAGCAGAGACAGGATCTGTTGGCTGAGCCTGCCATTGATGCGGTCAAGGTGATGACACATCATGCCGCCAAGGGACTCGAATGGCCTGTCGTTATCCTCACGGACCTGGCCAAGGACATCAAAGACCGACTCTGGTCGATCTCCGCTCAATCAGGGACGGGCTTCGATGCACAGAATCCGCTGGCCAGTCGGTACATCCGTTATTGGCCCTGGCCATTTGGCCTGCAAAAAAAAGTCGCTGTGTCCGACGCGATTGCGCCCACACCGACCGCCGATGGCTTCCGGAAAATGGCCATCGAAGAATCCAAACGCCTCCTATATGTCAGCATGACCCGGGCGCGGGATCTGTTGGTACTTGCCCGATCCGGCCGCAAATTGAGCGGCGAATGGCTCGATTGTGTTGAGGCGCCCTGGTTGCTGCCCGAAGCCGGCTTGGATCACGTGAGTCTGCCCTGTGGCGAGCGTATTGCGGCCAAGCATTGGATGCTTGAGCCGGCGGCAGATCCGGAAAATGTCGCACAACCTGCGTCGGGGCTGTATTGGTTCCCGAGCGCATCCGGTGTGGAATCGCGCTTGCCGCTCAGCTTTAATCCGTCGTTCGCAATGCCGATCCCGACCGCTGTTTTGGAAAAGTGTAGCGTCGGCGAACGCATTCCAGTCGCCCAGGGCGCTGATATGAGCGTTCTTGGCACAGCTATTCATGCATGTATTGGCTTGTCTTTCACCGATAGGAATGCCCCCCTTTCCGTGAGGGAGGTCGAAAATGTCCTGTCTGGTTTTGGCGTGTTGCCCCATCTTTCGCCCGCAGCCGTGATGCGACAGATCAGCGCGTTCCATGAATGGCTGGCCAGCCGCTGGCCAGGCGCGAGACCGTATGCCGAGATTGCCGTGCAAAGCCACTTGCCATCCGGACAGGTGTTGAATGGCCGGATCGATTTGCTGCTGGAAACCGACGCCGGATGGGTCTTGATTGATCACAAGTCCAGTCAGTTGCAGCTAGATCATTGGGATCAGCTGGCCACCGAGTACGGAGGGCAGGTGGCGGCGTATGCAAATGGTGTGGAGCGGGCTTCTGGAATAAAAGTGACTGAGCGCTGGTTGTTTCTGCCGGTTGCAGGCGGTGCGCTCAGTATCGGTTTATAGACGAGACGCTTCTTCCCAAGCAATGCCTGGTTGCCGGCTACCCGGACGCGCTACCGCACTGAGCGCGTCGCGGCTTATTACTGGTACAGGGCCGCCATTCTCCGGGCCTTGTCGGCAATCTTTTCCCGCAAGCCGCTCGGCTCCAGAACTTCCAGGTCAGCGGCCTGACCTAGCAACCACAATTCCAAGCCTTGGCTGAGCAACATGCTTGTTTCCAAACGCCAGGTGCCATGGGTATCCGGCAGCAATTGCTGACCTTCATTGAGCGGGTTCTCCCGCAAGCGCCGGTACAGGTTATCGCCATGCAGGCGCAGAACCAGGCGGACCGGCTCCTCGCTTTCCAGGCTGATCAGGCTGCGCTGTGCCTCGACCGAATTGATGTCGTAGTCGTCGGGTGCGGGGATCTGCTCAAGAATATCCGAGACCGACAGGAAGCGGTGCAGTGGCAGTGCGGCGAGCTGGCCGGGACGTCCGTCAAACACGCAAGACAGATAAATATTGGAGTCCTGATACGACAATCCCAGAGGCTTGAGCCGGTAGGTTTTCGGCTCCGGGGCGTTGGCGGCCTGGTAAACCGCCTGTACCGAGCGGCCTTCGAGGATCGCCTTCTGCAGCTCCTTCAGTACCTTGGAGTCCACCTTGCTCGGCTGCAGAGTAATAAAGCGGGTAGTGCTGGTGAGACGCTTCGACCAGTCAATGCCTGGGTTAGCCTGCTTAAGCGTCCTATTGACGTACTGATGGAACTCCGTGAAGTCAGCAACTTGGGTTTCCATGCCAAAACGACGGGCATGATCAAAGATCATCGCCAGGTTCATCGCCTCGTTGGGAGGCATGCTCAGTTTGAGCGATGGTCTGTCCAGCCGCCAATAGCAGGATTTCCCGACCCTCCGGGAACGGACGCCTAGATCTTCCAATGCTTCCAGATCACGCTGGATGGTTTTCCGGCTCACACCGACCGACTGTAGCCGTTCATTGATCTCGGTGGTGCTTAGCGGCTGGGTTGTATGGAGCAGTATCTTCAGGATGCTCAGCTGGCGACTCAGTTGGCTCACAAAAAACTCTTTCATTATGGCAATGGGACATCAGATGTCCCGATGGCGTGGGACCATGCACCCAGCATCAAAAGGGAGTCAAGCATGACGGGTGCAACCGCGGAACTGATCAAGATAAGGATCGCCTTGCCACCGGCTAAAGCGCTTCATTTTCGGAGTCGGAAAGCTGCTACCAATGGGCATGGCATGCCGGCCCTAAGGATGATGGAGTTCAAGGCCGAGGGGCACGAGCTCGGGCAAGGGCAGGAATATCTCACGGCCATCAATCCCCTGCGAACGCGCAACCACGACGCAGATTGGTTGCGCAAACGCTACAAACAGTTGCGCCGTCAGGCGCTACAGGGCGATGGCGAGGCGCTAAATGATCTCGCCTGGATTATCTCCAACGAGCTCTGTTATCCGGCTGATCAATATCTGGCCAAGAGCCTCTTTGAACTGGCTGCCGTCATGGGGTGTTCTGGCGAAGCCTGGTTCAACCTGGCTGAGCAGCTAAACCATGAACTCATGTCCGACTCGGACAGCGTAAAGAAGCAGAACTGTTTCTATCGAATGGCTGAGGCCGAGGGTATCGCGGCTGCCGCCACCCGCCTGGGCTACCTGTACTGGGGAAGCCTGGAAGGCCATGAAGTGGATCTGGAGCAGGCCCGCAAGTGGCTGCTGCGCGGCGCGGAGCTCGGAGATCTATCGGCAGCCTATCAGTTGGGCATGTTGCTGCTTGATCCCCATAAGCCGGTTCATGACCCGGTGAGTGCTGTGTATTGGCTGCAGTGGGCTGCGTTGAACGACGAGCCGCAAGCCATCGGCCATCTGTGTGAGTTTTATGAGTCGGAGGAAGGCCGCCGCCTGGACCCCAGCGGCAGGATGCTGGCTTTCTGGAATGAGCAAGCCGCGCGCAGCCATCGCCTTTCCTATGACCCTGACAACGATTTGCCCTATTGGCCGTACAAGCTGAGGTTGGAGGTGCAAGAGTGAATAACTTTGAACGGATGCTGCCGCAACTGCTGGAAAACGTCATTGCGCGGGTTGAAGAGGCGGGGCAGCTGCTACTTGACGAATGGGACCGTGCGGGTGGTCCGCGTGGTGCCGGATCGTCGGCCGACGTCGATGAGGAAATCGAAGCGCAATTGCGTGAAGGGCTGCTGGAGCTGCTGGACGTCGACTTCTGGGGTGAAGAAACCCAGCCCAGCCTGACGGGCCATCCGTACTGCTGGGTGGTCGATCCGCATGACGGCACCTCCGACTTCCTGCGCGGCTTGCCGGGCACCTCGATTTCCGTCGCCCTGCTGCACAACGGTGTACCGGTGCTGGGTGTGGTATATGCCCCCATCAGCCCCGATCGTGGCAGGGACTGCATCGCCTGGGCGGAAGGACTGCCGCATCTGCTGCGCAATGGCCAGCCGGTGTTAGGTGATCTACGCGCCACACAACTGAGCAAGGACGGGCTGGTTTGGGTGAGTGCCGCCGCGGCCCGCAAGCCCGAGGTCAACAGCGAGCTGTGCCGACCCGCGCGCTTCATTGCCATGCCCAGCATCGCCTACCGCCTTGCACGCGTGGCTGCCGGTGACGGCATCTGTGCCGTGTCGCTGGTGGAACTGTCGGCTCACGATGTCGCGGCGGGTCATGCCCTGCTGCGCGGCGCCGGAGGTGTGCTGCTGCGCGAGGATGGCCAGCCGCTGAGCTATGCGGACTCGCTGGACTCGGTGTCTCAGCGTTGCTTCGGTGGCGCCGCCGACGCCTGCCAGGCGCTGGTTCGGCGACCCTGGGAGCAAGCGCTACGCACGCCCTCGACCGTAGCCCGCCCGCGGGGGCCGCGCCGTTACCCGGCGCGCGAGCAAATGCAGCGGGCTGCCGGCTGCCTGGCCGGCCTGTTCATCGGTGACAATTTGGGCGCTCAGGTGGAATTCATGAGTGCGGAGGAGATTGCGAGTCGCAGCCAACAGAGGCCGTTGCTGATGGAGGACGGTGGCGTCTGGAACATCCTCGCCGGTCAGCCGACCGATGATGGCGAGTTGGCTCTGGCGTTGGCGTGCAGCCTGGTGGATTGCCAGGGCTACTG
Organism: Pseudomonas sp. RL; assembly: GCF_000647775.1. Lineage (NCBI taxonomy): Bacteria > Pseudomonadati > Pseudomonadota > Gammaproteobacteria > Pseudomonadales > Pseudomonadaceae > Pseudomonas > Pseudomonas sp. RL. The sequence goes on from NZ_JBOY01000051.1 coordinate 9,633, forward strand.
TCTCGATGATGCGGCTAACGCCTATGTGGCTTGGTTGGACTCGCGGCCTTTCGATCTGGGCAACACCATTCGGCGGGCGTTGTCTGGGGCACTTTGTTACGCGCAGCTGTCGACTGCCGAAGCCTGCCAGGAGTCCGCCAGCCGCGAAAGTCAGGCCAATGGCGCGCTGATGCGTGTGGCGCCGATCGGCATTGCCGCCCAGGGTCGTCCCGCATTGGCCGCGCGACTGGCGCGACAGGACGCGAGCTTGACCCATCCGCACCCGGTCTGTCAGGAGGCCAATGCCGCCTATGCTGCCGCCATCGCTGTCGGTGTGGCCGGTGGAACGCGTCAGGACATGCTGGTTACCGCGCTGGCTCAACTAAGCGACGACGAGGCGGGTTCCCTCGTGCGGCAGAAACTGAGTGCCGCGGCGGCGGGCGAAGCGGTGCCCGACTTCCAGCACAGCATGGGCTGGGTGCTGACCGCGCTGCACAATGCCTTCCTCCAGTTAATGTCCGGCCGCAGTGTGATGGATGCGATCACGGACACAGCGATGCACGGTGGCGATACCGACACCAATGCCTGTATCGCCGGGGCACTGGTAGGTGCAGTGGAGGGAATCGCCAGCCTCGACGCAAAACTACCGTTGACCGTGATGTCCTGCCGGGCACATGAAGACACGATGATGCCCCGGCCGGCGGAATACTGGCCTGAGGATATGGTAAGGCTCGCCATGGAGCTTTGCAGTCTGTCGTCGTCCCTGGAAGCAGTTTGTTAAATGTCAGGAGTGGATATGCAACGCGAAGCGTTTTTGGCGCAGCAAGACATTGGCGCCTTTGTTGATTGGTTGGTCAAAACCCTCCCGGGTTTGCAGGTGCAGTTGATCTTCAAGCCGAGCAAGTTTGTGCCGGGTGGCTTGCGGGCTCGCATTGAGGGGTTTGAGCAGGTGCTCGAGCATTACCGCTGGGGAGTGGATTGGCAGGAAACGCGGGAAGTTCTTCGCCAATTACGCAACAGGCTGCGAGATGCGGTTGAGCATGACGATAACGCTCAGGCTTTTCAGGCCAGTTGCGATGTACTGCGCTGGGGCGGGGTGAGGAGTGCTCGCCCGTTTCTGAAAGACCTGCAGGATCGCGGCGAGTTGACTGCCCATCTGCGGCGCATGGTCAGCCTGTTGAGCCCGGGGGAATATGCCAACCTCAGCGCCTTGAATGCCGACAGCGTCATTCGTTTTGATTCGGGTCTTACCAAGATCTACGCATTGCTAGACCGCAGTGGATCGCCGATTTACGACAGTCGTGTCGGCGCTGCGATCGGGATGTTGCATGAGTTGTTCCGTAAGCAGCAGGAGCTGGCTGGAACGGCGCTGAGCTTTCCCAGTGGACCGGCGCGTGGCCAGCAGATTCGGGATCCGGGTGCTTTCGCAGGGCATAGAGCAGCGCCGCAGTTTTATTCGCGGCACGTACCGCACCATGAGTGGGCCAGATCCCAGCTGCGCCTGGGATGGATCATCCGTGCGGTGCTGGAGCGCACCGACTGGTTCGCCCGCGAAGGAGAGCTGGCGGATCGTTGCCACGCGTTCGAAGCGTGCCTGTTCATGCTGGGTTACGACTTGCGCTGCTTCGGACTCGAATCTGCCGCACAAGCGGCGACCGTGGTTTCCGAAGCGCTTCCGCAGGAAGCTGACGAGGACATCCGGACGGAAAAGAAGTGGGTGCCTACCAACCACCCCTTCACGCAGACGCTGCGTGACTATTTGGAGCATCGAAGCAGCGGGGGCGCACCTACGCCCCAGGGGTTTCAGCAATGGCTGCAAACCCAGCGCGCTAATCCGGTGAAGCTGAGCACTGCCAGTGCATACTGCTTCCCGTTTTCCGACCGTGAGTTCAGTCTTTGGGGGCGTTCCATGGAGGTGTTGGCCGCCATCGTTGCGGGTGGCGAAAGGGGACTCTATGCCGCAATGGGCGGACAGGACTCGCTGCACCCGGGTGATGAACTTGAAAGCGTCTGCCTTGTGGATGCGTGGTTGGCGGGTCAGGTTGCTGACTTGAGCAACAAACAAGCCTTGCAGGCGCTGGTGATGAGCGGTTTTGCGGGAACCCATGGCGCCGCCGGGACACTTCTGAGCGTTGGCTCCGGGGTTGGAAAGCACTTCGGCCTGCTGGACCAGAAGGGGAGGCCGACGGCGCTCTATACGCGTTTCTATGCCGACAGCATGGAGGATTTTGCGGTGCAGTTGAGCGCAGGTTTGTAACCCAGAAACTGGAACATCGCCCACCGCTCGAACCAAAAAAGGCCTGCCCCTATCAGGGGCAGGCCTTTAGTTTTACTTCGGCAACCACACCTGCTTGATGGCTTGCGCCTTGTAGTTCGGATTCTGTGCTTCAGCCGCGCGGCGAGCATCGTTAACCGAGTTGCCATGCACGATTACCCTGAAGGTGGCGCTGCCGCCGCCTGCACGACCCATAGTGACTTCGTAGGTAGACATAGGTGGAACTCCTGTTGGCTTGTGCTGAGCCAACATGGTCCCACTGGGTCAGGACATCTGATGTCTCGGTGGGAAACAGGTACGAAAAAGTTGAACCGTGGAGGTCGACATTTGTCCGTTCACTCCATCCCTTTTTACTATCGAGGCAAGTGTCCGTATTTCACGAACTCGGCCAGCGCCAGGGCCTCGGAATGACGGGTACGGGTTTGCTTCATCGGATTTTTCGGTCTTGCCATGGTTCACCTCGTCGCAGTTTATCGCTTAACGGGGCGTCCACGACTTCTAGGGCAAGATCACCCGACTGCCGCCTGACTCAAACACAATAGCCTCCGCGAGACCCGGGGCGGTTCAAGCTAGCCATCGAATGCTTGGAGAGTGGGTTGGTTCGTCATCGCCATGAGCCCTTGCAGTACAACGAGGGTTACCTTCAAATCGATCTTGCTCATGCCTACCACCACATGAACTTCGCGTGGCATATCCGCAACGTATCTCGTGAGCGTGCGATTGCTTGTGGGAGTGGGGATTTCGAGGATTGGTCCAAATTCCCAGCCTGGTGACGCTTCAAGGGGTCGTCTCAGAAAACGGAAAATAAAGCACGCTAAGCCGGTTGCAGCGGCCGTAGCGGCCTGAACTTGCCCGCGCCGATCTTGGCGCTGCTGCGCCAGAGGTAATCGCCGGTCAGGTTGATGTGCTCCCAGCCGAGCGGCGACAGGTACTGCAACAGGCCGTCATCGACGGCTTGACCGTGGCCACGCAAGGCGTTCGCGGCCCGCTCCAGATAGACCGTGTTCCATAGCACGATGGCCGCCGTCACCAGGTTGAGGCCGCTGGCCCGGTAGCGCTGCTGCTCGAAGCTGCGGTCGCGGATTTCCCCCAGGCGGTTGAAGAACACGGCGCGGGCCAGCGCGTTGCGCGCCTCGCCTTTGTTCAGCCCGGCATGCACGCGGCGGCGCAGCTCGACGCTTTGCAGCCAGTCCAGGATGAACAGTGTGCGCTCGATGCGTCCCAGCTCACGCAGGGCGACGGCCAGGCCGTTCTGGCGCGGGTAGCTGCCAAGCTTCCTGAGCATCAGCGAGGCCGTCGCCGTGCCCTGCTTGATCGAGGTGGCCATCCGCAGGATTTCATCCCAATGGGCGCGGACGTGCTTGATGTTGAGCGTGCCGCCGATCATCGGTTTCAACGCCTCGTAGGTGGCATCGCCCTTCGGGATGTAGAGCTTGGTGTCGCCCAGGTCACGAATGCGCGGGGCGAAGCGGAAGCCCAGCAGGTGCATCAACGCGAAGACGTGGTCCGTGAACCCTGCCGTGTCGGTGTAGTGCTCCTCGATCCGCAGGTCGGATTCGTGATACAGCAGGCCGTCGAGCACGTAGGTCGAGTCGCGCACGCCGACGTTCACGACCTTGGTGTGGAACGGCGCGTACTGGTCGGAGATATGGGTGTAGAACGTCCGCCCTGGGCTGCTGCCGTATTTCGGATTGATGTGGCCGGTGCTCTCGGCCTTGCTGCCGGTGCGGAAGTTCTGGCCGTCCGACGATGACGTGGTGCCGTCGCCCCAATGCTCGGCGAAGGGATGTCGGAACTGCGCGTTGACCAGCTCGGCCAGTGCCGCCCCGTAGGTTTCGTCGCGGATGTGCCAGGCTTGCAGCCAGGCCAGCTTGGCGTAGGTCGTGCCGGGGCACGATTCCGCCATCTTGGGGTCGTTTGCGGGAAGGGGCGGAATCCTACGCTAAGGCTTTGGCCAGCGATATTCTCCGGTGAGATTGA
>NZ_JBOY01000052.1:0-43391 GCF_000647775.1 Pseudomonas sp. RL
TCCGGTATCGATCTGAATCTGCTGGCGGCCACGGACGCCGAGCTGGCCGCGCATGCCGCGCGCCTGGCCGCGCTGGAGAAGGCCAGCGGCGCGCCAGCGCTGTGGGCACAGCTGGAGCAGCAGTAGCCGGGCCTGTGGGGCGGTCTTGTCCGCGAGCCCTTCGGACGGCCGCATCCAAAAGCTCGCGAATGAATTCGCTCCCACAGCATCCCTGCAGGCCATTCCTCCCTTGCGACTGGCGTCCGTCTGTATGACTCTTTGACGCCAGACAGCGGGCAGGGTGGACCATGTATAACGAGCTGAATTTTCCGATTCTCATCGTTCATCGCGACATCAAGGCCGAAAGTGTGGCCGGCGAGCGCATCCGGGCCATCGCCGCCGAGCTCGGCCAGGGCGGCTTCACCATTCTCAGCACGGCGAGCACGATGGAGGGGCGGATCGTCGCTTCCACTCATCACGGGCTGGCCTGCATCCTGCTGGCTGCGGAGGGGGCCGGTGAGAACCGCCATCTGCTGCAGGACATGGTGGAGCTGATCCGTGTGGCCCGGGCGCGGGCACCGCAGTTGCCGATCTTCGCCCTCGGCGAGCAGGTGACCATCGAGAACGCCCCGGCCGAAGCCATGGCCGACCTCAACCAGCTGCGCGGCATCCTCTATCTGTTCGAGGACACGGTGCCGTTCCTGGCCCGCCAGGTGGCACGGGCGGCGCGCAACTACCTCGACGGGCTGCTGCCACCGTTCTTCCGCGCCCTGGTGGAGCACACCGCGCAATCCAACTATTCCTGGCACACCCCTGGCCATGGTGGCGGGGTGGCCTACCGCAAGAGCCCGGTCGGCCAGGCTTTCCACCAGTTCTTCGGCGAGAACACGCTGCGCTCGGATCTTTCGGTATCCGTGCCGGAACTGGGCTCGTTGCTGGATCACACCGGGCCGGTGGCCGAGGCGGAGGCGCGGGCGGCGCGCAATTTCGGTGCCGACCACAGCTTCTTCGTTATCAACGGCACCTCCACGGCCAACAAGATCGTCTGGCACGCCATGGTCGGTCGCGACGACCTGGTACTGGTCGATCGCAACTGCCACAAGTCCATCCTGCACGCCATCATCATGACCGGCGCGATTCCTCTGTACCTGACACCGGAGCGCAACGAACTGGGCATCATCGGCCCCATTCCGCTGAGCGAGTTCAGCCCCGAGGCGATACGCGCCAAGATCGACGCGCATCCGCTGGCGCGGGGGCGCGAGCCGCGCATCAAGTTGGCGGTGATCACCAATTCCACCTATGACGGCCTCTGCTACAACGCCGAGCAGATCAAGCGAGCCCTGGGCGACAGTGTCGAGGTGCTGCACTTTGACGAGGCCTGGTATGCCTATGCTGCATTTCACGAGTTCTACGCCGGCCGCTACGCCATGGGCACCGCACGGCAGGGCGACGGGCCGCTGGTCTTCAGCACCCACTCGACCCACAAGATGCTCGCCGCGTTCAGTCAGGCCTCGATGATTCATGTGCAGGACAACGGCGAGCGGGCGCTGGATCGCCAGCGCTTCAACGAGGCGTTCATGATGCACATTTCCACGTCGCCGCAGTACGGCATCCTCGCCTCGCTGGACGTGGCCTCGGCGATGATGGAGGGGCCGGCCGGTCGGTCATTGATTCAGGAGACCTTCGATGAAGCGCTGAGCTTCCGGCGTGCCCTGAACAATGTGCGCAAGAACCTGGCGGCGCAGGACTGGTGGTTCCAGATCTGGCAGGCCCCGGAGGCAGACACCGTGGACACGCTGCAGGTCGAAGACTGGGTACTGCAACCGGGCGCCGACTGGCACGGCTTCGACGACGTCGCCGACGACTACATGCTGCTCGACCCGATCAAGGTCACCCTGGTCATGCCGGGCCTCACCGCCGGCGGGCGGCTGGACGAGCGGGGCATTCCGGCGGCGGTGGTCAGTCGCTTCCTCTGGGAGCGGGGGCTGGTAGTGGAGAAAACCGGTCTGTACTCCTTCCTGGTGCTGTTTTCCATGGGCATCACCAAGGGCAAGTGGAGCACCCTGCTTACCGAGCTGTTGGAGTTCAAGCGGCATTTCGATGCCAACCTGCCGTTGAGCGAGGCCTTGCCGTCGGTGGCCAGGCTGGGTGGGGTGCGCTACCAGGGCATGGGGCTGCGCGACCTGTGTGACGAGTTGCATCACTGCTATCGGGAGAACGCCACGGCCAAGGCGCTCAAGCGCATGTACACCCAGCTGCCGGATATCGCCATGACCCCGGCCCAGGCCTACGACCGTCTTGTGCGTGGCCAGGTGGAGGCGGTCCCCATCGATGCGCTGCAGGGGCGGATTGCTGCCACCATGCTGGTGCCTTATCCGCCGGGCATCCCGCTGATCATGCCGGGCGAGCGCTTCAGCGAGCGGAACTCTGCCGTGCTGGACTACCTGCGTTTCGCCCAGGCTTTCGAACAGCGTTTTCCGGGCTTCGCCGCCGATGTGCATGGCCTGCGCCACAAGGAGACGGCCGAGGGGCGGCGCTACAGCGTGGATTGCGTCATTCCGTGATAGCGGGCAGCCGGGCATTTTGCCCGGCGTGGCGTGGAGGGAGAAGGGTGCTGTTTGTCACACCCTTGCCATCGACTTTTAATGGCCGCTTGCTATAGTGGCGCACAGTTTCATACGTCCATTTGAATCGTGAGGGAATACTGCATGGCCGATTACCAAGCTTTCCGGGTCGAGTTGAAGGACAAGATTGCCCACGTGCAGATCAACCGACCGGAAAAGCGCAACGCCATGAACAGCGCCTTCTGGACCGAAATCATCGAGATCTTCACCTGGGCCGACCGTACGGACGACGTTCGGGTGGTCGTCCTCAGCGGTGCTGGCGAGCATTTTTCCTCCGGTATCGATCTGAATCTGCTGGCCCAGGCGGCCGCGTTGGTCGGCAAGGACGTCGGGCGCAGCGCCGATGCCCTGCGCCGAAAGATTCTCGAGTTGCAGGCCTCCTTCAATGCTGTCGACCGTTGCCGCAAGCCGGTGCTGGCCGCCATTCAGGGCTATTGCCTGGGTGGGGCCATCGACCTGGTCTCGGCCTGCGACATGCGTTACGCCTCCCGCGACGCGAAGTTCGCAATCAAGGAGATCGACATGGGCATGGCCGCCGACGTTGGTACCCTGCAGCGTCTGCCGCGCATCATCGGCGACGGCATCATGCGCGAGCTGGCTTTCACCGGGCGCATGGTGGAGAGCGAGGAAGCCCAGCGCATCGGCCTGGTCAACCGGGTCTACGACGACAAGGACAGCCTGCTGGCCGGGGTCATGCAACTGGCCGCGGACATCGCCGCCAAGTCGCCCATCGCCATTCGCGGTACCAAGGAAATGATTCGCTACATGCGTGACCATCGCGTAGATGATGGCCTGGAATACATCGCGACCTGGAACGCCGCGATGCTGCAGTCAGCCGATCTCAGAATTGCCATGGCCGCTCATATGAGCAAGCAGGCGCCGGAGTTTGCCGACTGAAATATTTGAACCGCCTGCAGGGAGAAGCAGTGGCATGGCTGGAGTCACCTCACTCAACCTGGTCCGCGACGAGCTGTTCGCGACCATGGCCGAGGCAGAGCAAAACCTGGAACACTTCATTGCCGAGCGGCAGAACGGCAGCCTGTTGCAACAGGCGGTCGGCAATCTGCAGCAGGTGCGCGGTACCCTCAAACTCATCGAACTCACCGGTGCGGAGCTTTTGGCGCAGGAGATCCTGCGCCTGGGCATGGACGTGCCTGTGGATGCCGGTCCCGAGCGCGATGACCAGCTGACTGCGCTCAGCGGTGCGCTGCATGTGCTGCGCAGTTACCTGGAGGGGCTGGATGTCCACCGCCAGGAGATCCCCGAGCTGCTGTTGCCGGCGATCAATGACCTGCGCAGGTCTGTCGGTCAGCCAGCGTTGCCTGCCAGCTTCTTTTACAGCGTGCGTCTGGATCAGGCGCGCCCGCCCCGCGACGTCGCTGCCGTCGATCCCAGAGCGCGCCAGGCCCAGGCTCGCCTGCTGCGCCACATGTACCAGCTGGGGCTGGTCGGTTTCCTGCGCGACGACAATCACCAGCCAGGCCTTAAGCTGATGGCCCGTGCGCTGGCGCGCTTCGACAACCTGTTCGGCCACGAGCCGCGTGGCCGGCTCTGCTGGGTCGGCGCAGGTGCGGCGGAAGCCATGCTTGATGGCCAGCTGCGGCCCCGGGAATCCACCCGCAAGCTGTTTAGCCGCATCGATCGGGAACTCAAGCTGCTGCTAGGTAACGAAGGCTATGAAGTCCCTCGTCATGTCCTCAAGGAAATGCTCTATCTGATTGCCCTGGCCGACTCGTCGGGCCCGCGTGCCACCGAGCTTCGCCAGGTGTTCAACCTCAGCCCGCTGCCCTTCACCGACCACATGCTGGAGGAGGGCTACCAGCGCCTGGCCGGCCCGGGCCAGGCCGTGATGCGCTCCTTGTCCACTGCCATTCGCGAAGAACTGAGTGCCGTCCAGGACCTGCTCGATCTGATCGGGCGCGGTACCGCCCAGCATGACAGTTTCGCCATGCTGCATAGCCAGCTCGCCAAGCTGACCAAGACACTGGGCATGGTTGGCCTGATCTCGGCCGCCAACGCCCTGCAGGAGCAGCTGTCCCAGGTAGCCACCTGGTCCAATGAGCAGCCGGCGGCTGCGCCGGCGCTTGAGCGGCTGGCCGAAACACTGCTGTACGTGGAAAGCATGGTGGCGAGCCTGGACCGCAGTCGGCGTCGCGCGCCGACTGCGGCTGCGTCCACCGGCAGCGACACGTCCTTCATGCTGCATCAGCTCAATGAGGCGCGCATCGTGGTCAGCGACGAGGCGCAGTCCGGGCTGGCGCTGTCCAAACGCGCCATCGTGGCCTATCTGGAATCCGGCGGTGAAAAGCTGCACCTGGCCAATGTGCCGCATTCCCTCCAGGCCGTGCGTGGCGGGCTCTGGTTCCTGGGATACGAGCGCGCGGCGCGCCTGGTGGGCAGCTGCGGCGATTTCATCCAGTGGCGCATGCTGGAATCCGAGCGCATGCCGGCCGAGCCGCTGCTGGAAACCCTGGCGGACGCCCTGACCAGCCTTGAGTACTTCCTGGAAGACGGCAGTCGCCTGCACGGCGAACCGCGCGATGATGTGCTCGATCTGGCTGAGCGCAGCGTTCAGGCTCTGGGTTTGCCGGTGGCCTGCTGATGGATTGGCGACCCGCCTGCATCACGTCCAGCCAGAGGGAAGGCTGGGTTCTGCTGCAGGGGGCGCAGGGCTTTGTGCAGGGAAATGGCGGTCCGTTGTTTTCGCGTGCCTGGATACGCTCGCAGGGGCTGCAGGGCATAGCCGAGCATGGACTTGGCTACTGGCGGGGTGAGCCGGTGTGTGTGCTGCAGCTGGCCGAATCGACTCCGCTGCCCGCTCGCTGCGAATGGGTGAGCCTGCGGCGACATCTGCTGGAGGGTGACGGGCGAATCGTGCCGCTGCTCAACTACGCCAGCCAGATCGTGACCTGGGCCGAGGAGCACCGCTTCTGCGGTCGCTGCGGCCGTCCACAGCAGGCTGCCGAGGATGAGCGCGCCATGTGCTGCGAGCAGTGTGCGACCCGCCAGTATCCGCGCCTGTCGCCGAGCATGATCGTGCTGGTGACCCGCGGCGATGAGATCCTGCTGGCCCGTTCGCCGCGTTTCGCACCCGGCGTCTACAGCACCCTGGCCGGCTTTGTGGAGCCGGCCGAGTCCGTCGAGCAGTGCGTGATTCGCGAGGTGCGCGAAGAGGTGGGGCTGGAGGTCGGCAACCTGCGCTATCAGGGTAGCCAGAGCTGGCCCTTCCCCCATTCGCTGATGCTCGGTTTCCATGCCGAGTACGTCGGCGGCGAGATCGTGCCGCAGCCCGAGGAAATCGAGGACGCCCGCTGGTTCGCCCTCGATGCATTACCGCCGTTGCCCAAGCCGGGCTCCATCTCCCGTTACCTGGTCGACCTCCACCTGGCGCGCCGTTCAGGCCGCCCCGACCCAGTGCTGCCAGGCTAGCCGCAGGCTCAGCGCCAGAACCACCAGGATGAACACCGGGCGGATGAAGCGCGCGCCGCCGTGGATCGCCGTGCGCGCGCCCAGGTAGGCGCCGGCCATCAGCGCCAGACCCATGCCAATACCCAGCACCCAGGCCACCTGGCCGGCTACGATGAACACGCCCAGGGCCACGGAATTGCTCACGAAGTTCATGCTGCGCGCCACGCCGCTGGCTTTGAGCAGGTCGAGCGGGTAGAGCAGCAGCGTGCTGACCGTCCAGAAGGCGCCGGTGCCAGGGCCGGCGACGCCGTCGTAGAAGCCCAGCGAGAGTCCTTGCGGCCATTGCCGATGGCGGCCGAGAGGAGCCTGGCTGTCGCCGGTCGCCTCGCGGGGCTTGCGCTGGAACAGCAGGTACAGCGCGCAACCGAACACCACGACCGGCAGCATCAGGTTCAGCCAGCTGGCTGGCATCAGGTGCGCCAGCCAGGCGCCGAACAGCGCCCCCACGGCGGTGGCCAGCAGCGCGCGCCACCAGCGGCCGGGATCGAACAGGCGGCGTCGGTAGAAAGTGAAGCTGGCGGTGGCCGAGCCGAAGGTGGCGCACAGCTTGTTGGTGCCCAGCACCAGGTGTGGAGGCAGCCCCGCAGTGAGCAGGGCAGGCAGGGTGAGCAAGCCACCGCCACCGGCGATGGCATCGATGAAACCGGCGAGGAAGGCGACGGCCACCAGCAGCCCGAGCGTGAGCGGCTCAAGGGCGATTTCGAAAGGCAGGGTCATGAAAACTCGAACTGGGACAGATTGTGGAAGGGTGCGGCTGGTTGCTCCCGCAGGGGCTTGCGCATAATGCCGGCATTTTCATCGCGCAGGAATCCATCCCATGCAGTATGACGGTCTGGCCTGGCTCGGCGGCGCCCTGGCGACGCTGGTGACGCTGTTGGCGGTACGTCTGCTTTGGCGGCGCGGCTGGTTGGCCGGCTGGTTACGCGGCAACCTGGCGCTGGGCCTGCTGGCGCTGGCGGCGCTACTCGGTCTGCTGGTGAAGGCGTTGCTGGCGTATGCGCCCCTGCCGGAGAGCAACCGACCGCTGGTGACCCTGAGTTTCCAGGCGCTTGCACCCCAGCAATATCAGGTAGCCCTGCTGGAGGGCACCCGCGAACGCCAGGCGATCCTGCAGGGGGATCTCTGGCAGCTGGACGTGCGCATGCTGCGCATGAAGGGACTGGCCGAACTGATCGGTCTGGAGTCTGGCTACCGTCTGGAGCGCCTCGCTGCCCGCTACATGGCCATCGAGCAACAGGCCCTGCAGAACCAGGCTGATCTGCTGGAAGACGCCCCGCTCGATTTCTGGCACCTGCTGCGCCTGCCGCAGCGCTCGCTCTGGCTGCTCGATGCGACGCCGCTGCGCAGCGGCCAGCTGCCCATGGCGGACGGGGCGGTGTATGTCGTCAGTCTTTCCGCGGCGGGCCTGCTGGCGCAGCCGCTGAATCCGGCTGCGCAACGGGCGGTGCGGCTCTGGACGTTGAAGGAATGAGCCCCGGTACCGCCCGCCATCGTGTGCCGTCTCAGGCCAGGTAGCCTCCGTCCACGTTCAGCGCCACGCCGGTGGTATAGCTGGAGGCGTCGCTGGCCAGGTACAGCACGGCGCCGGCCATTTCGCTCGGCGCGGCGACACGCTTGAGCGGAATGCGCTGCAGGGCCATCTTCAGAATCGCGTCGTTGCTGGTCAGCGCCGATGCGAACTTGGTGTCCGTCAGGCCCGGCAGCAGGGCGTTGCAGCGAATGCCCAGGCCCGCGCATTCCTTGGCGAACACCTTGGTCATGCTGATCACCGCTGCCTTGGTCATGGAGTACACGCCCTGGAACTCGCCGGGGGTGACGCCGTTGATCGAGGCGACGTTGATGATGCTGCCGCCCCCCTGCGCCTTCATCAGCCGGCCGGCTTCCACCGACATGAAATAGTAGCCGCGGATGTTCACATCCACGGTCTTCTGGAAAGCGGTCAGGTCGGTGTCCAGCACGTGGCCGAACTGCGGGTTGGTGGCGGCATTGTTGACCAGGATGTCCAGGCGGCCGAAGCGCTCGCGGATTTCCGTAAAGGCCGCGCGGATCTGCTCCATTTCGCCGATATGGCAGCCGATGGCGGTGGCCTGGCCGCCTTCCGCGCGGATAGCCTCGGCCACGCCCTCGCAGCTTTCCACCTTGCGGCTGGAGACGATCACATGGGCGCCCTGCTGGGCGAGCAGGCGGGCAATGGCCTCGCCGATGCCCCGGCTGGCGCCGGAAACGAAGGCGATCTTGCCGTCGAGGTCGAACAGATTGGTCTTGTTCATGGGTCGTTCCCTTTTGTAATTGTCAGAGGGTGGAGGCGCGGATCACCCGCAGGGCCATTTGTTCCAGCAGCCCATTCATCTTCACGAAGGGGGCAAAGCGCGCGTCGCGGGTCTGGCCGTGGTAGTAGCGGTAGTAGATCTGCTGGGCGATGCCGGCCAGGCGGAACAGGCCGTAGCAGTAGTAGTAATCGAACGTGTCGATGCGAATGCCGGCGCGCTCGGCGTAGTAGGCAACGAACTCCGCGCGGGTCAGCATGCCGGGCGCGTTGCTGGGCTGACGGCGCAGCAGCTGCACGGGAGCCGGGTCGCTGGCTTCCACCCAGTAGGCCAGGGTGTTGCCCAAGTCCATCAGCGGATCGCCGATGGTGGTGAGTTCCCAGTCCAGCACACCGATGATGCGCATCGGATCCTGCGGATCAAGGATCACGTTGTCGAAGCGGTAGTCGTTGTGCACCAGCGCCGGCTTGGGGTGGTCGGCGGGCATCTTCTCTCGTAGCCAGGCCTTCACCTCTTCCCATAGCGGCGCGTCGGGCGTCAGGGCTTTTTCGTAGCGGTCGCACCAGCCTTCGATCTGGCGCTGCACGTAGCCTTCCGGCTTGCCCAGATCGCCCAGCCCGCAGGCCTGGTAATCGACGCCATGCAACTCCACCAGCTTGTCGATGAAGCTCTCGCACAGGGCGCGGGTCTTCTCTGGCGTGAAGGCCAGTTCGGCGGGCAGGTCGCTGCGCAGGATGATCCCTTCGATGCGCTCCATGACGTAGAACTCGGCGCCGATCACCGCTTCGTCCGTGCAGTGCAACAGGGCCTTGGGGCAATAGGGGAAGCCGTCGTTGAGGCGATTGAGAATGCGGAACTCGCGGCCCATGTCGTGAGCGGACTTGGCCTTGCGCCCGAACGGCGGGCGGCGCAGCACCAGGGCGCGATCCGGATACTGCAGCAGGTAGGTAAGGTTCGAGGCGCCGCCGGGGAACTGGCTGATCGTCAGCGGCCCCTGCAGGTCTTGCAACTGCCCCTTGAGATAGGCATCCACACGCACAGCATCCAGCTCCTCGCCCTCGCGGATCTGGCTGGCCTGGTCGGTCAGTGACATTGTTGTTCTATCCTTCTGCCTGATGGTCGAGGTCCGTAAGTATTGGCCAATCTAATCGGCGCGGCGGACGCGGCTCAAGGAAACCGCCGCCTTATTGGTCAGGCTGTTGCCGGTCGATAAGTTCGCCGAAGTGACAGGCAAAAAAAACCGGAGCAGGGCTCCGGTTTTTCAGGTGCGGGCGGCAATCAGAAGGCGAACAGCTCGCTCAGCTTCATGGCCAGCATCATGTCGCCTTCAGCGCGCAGCTTGCCGGCCATGAAGGCCTGCATGCCGTCGGTTTCACCGCTGGTGATGCCCTTCAGGGTGTCGGTGTCGAGAATCAGGGTCACGTTGGCGTTGGGATTTTCGCCTTGCTCGACGGCGCAGGTGCCATCCTTGACCACCAGGGCGTAGTTCTCGCCGTCTTCGATGTTGAACTGGAACACGAGGTCCAGGCCGGCAGCGGCGCTCGGGTTGAACTTGGATTGCATGCTTTGGATGATGTCGGCAACGGTGCTCATGTCATGGTTCCTTGTTTTCGGTTTTTCTGGCGGCTTGCGGCCGCAGTATGCCGGGCTCAGCGATAGGTGATGAGCTCCGGGGCCTTCAGCAACTCGAGGTGCGCATGGTTGTTGAAGGAAGCCAGGGACAGGTCGCTACCCCGAAACTTCAGGTGGGTCAGCGACGTGTTGACGATCTGCCAGTTCAGCTCGAAGGCCTTCAGCGGCGGAACGCCGGAAACGCGGTGCAACAGGGCGGTAATGGCGCCGCCCGAGGTAAAGATGGCGATGCGGGCGCGGTCGTTGTTTGCCCGCTCGATGACCCGGCGCAGACCCTGTTCGACTCGAGCGGCGAAGGCTTCCCAGCTTTCCACCCCCGGTGTGTTCAGGCGGCCGCCCAGCCAGCCGTCGATGACGAACTGGAACAGGCGCTGGAAATCGCTGCGGTGGTCGGCTGCATTGCGCAGAATGTGCAGGGCTCGCGGTTCATGTTCCAGCAGCTCGGGCAGATGGGCGCGGATCAACTCCTCGGCCTTGAATTCGTCGAAAGCCGGTTCGATATGCAGTTGCGGGGTCGGCAAGCCGGCGCTGCTCAAGCGGCGCAGGGCATGCTCGGCCGTATGGCGCTGGCGCTGCAGGGTGCCGCTGTAGCAGTGGTCGAAGGCGGTACCGAGTCGGGCCAGGTGGTCACCGAGGATTTCCGACTGGCGCACGCCGGTGGCGCAGAGGACATCGTAGTCATCCGCACCGAAGGAAGCCTGGCCATGTCGAATCAGATAGATACTGCCCACACCCGGTACCCGGCAGGTTGAAGTGAACCGAGGGTAGGGTGAGCGCGGGTGGCTGTCAACGAAAAAACATACGCTTGTTTGAATTGCGCTGCCCCGTGTCGATGACGTCTGTGGCGGGCCATGGGTATGCTTGGCCGCAATCGGGCTCGGATAGCGTAGGAGGGGATGTGGAGTTTCTGGCGGATTATGCGGGCTTTCTGGCCAAAACGGTCACCGTGGTGGTGGCCATTCTGGTGGTACTGGCGGCCATCGCCGTGCTGCGCGGACGCAATCGGGCGCGTAGCGGGCACCTGGAAGTGCGCAAGCTCAACGAATTCTTCACTGGCTTGCGCGAGCGACTGGAGCAGGAGCTGCTCGACAAGCACGAGCTAAAGGTCCGGCGCAAGGCGGAGGCCAAGGCCGACAAGTCCGCGAAGAAGGCGGGTGAGCATAAGCCGCGCGTGTACGTGCTTGACTTTGATGGCGACATCCGCGCCTCGGCGGTCGAACATCTGCGCCACGAGATCACCGCGCTGCTGAGCGTGGCGACACCCAAGGACGAAGTGGTGCTGCGCCTGGAAAGCCCGGGCGGCATGGTGCACGGCTACGGCCTGGCGGCCTCGCAGCTGGTGCGCATCCGCCAGGCGGGTATACCGCTGACCGTGTGCGTCGACAAGGTGGCGGCCAGTGGCGGCTACATGATGGCCTGTATCGGCGATCGGATTCTCAGCGCCCCCTTCGCTGTGCTCGGCTCGATTGGTGTGGTCGCGCAGATCCCCAACCTGCACCGGCTGCTCAAGAAGCACGATGTCGATTACGAGGTGCTGACCGCCGGCGAGTACAAGCGCACGCTGACGGTGTTCGGCGAGAACACCGATAAGGGCCGGCAGAAGTTCCAGGAGGACCTAGAACTCACCCATGTACTGTTCAAGGACTTCGTGTCCCGTTACCGGCCGCAGCTGGACATCGACCAGGTCGCCACCGGCGAGGTCTGGCTCGGCCAGGCGGCGCTGGGTCGCCAGTTGATCGACGAGCTCAAGACCAGCGACGAATACCTGTGCGAGCGTGCCCGCGAAGCCGACCTTTATCTACTGCATTTCGCCCAGAAAAAAAGTCTGCAGGAGCGTGTCGGCATGGCCGCCAGCTCGACGCTGGACGGCGTGCTGACCAGCCTGCAGAAGCAGCGTTTCTGGTAGTTCAAGAACAATAACAGGAGACGATCCATGACCCATTTCCAGGCCCTGCAGGCCGATCGCGACGAACAGGGTGCCTTTTGCCAGAAGGTGGTTACCCGCGAGCTGGACTCACTGCCGGCGGGTGACGTGCTGGTGCGCGTGCGCTATTCCTCACTCAACTACAAGGATGCGCTGTCGGCCACCGGCAATCCCGGCGTGACGCGCAACTACCCGCATACCCCTGGCATCGATGCCGCCGGCGAGGTGGAAGCCTGTGCCACCGGTGAGTTCTCGGCGGGGGACCGGGTGATCGTTACCGGCTACGACCTGGGCATGAATACGTCCGGCGGTTTTGGCCAGTACATCCGCGTGCCGGCCGGCTGGCTGGTGCCGCTGCCGGCCGGACTGAGCCTGCGCGAGGCCATGCTGCTGGGTACTGCTGGCCTGACCGCCGGTCTGTGCGTGGACAAGCTGCTGGTCGCCGGCGTCAGCCCGGAGGGTGGTCCGGTGCTGGTAACCGGCGCCACCGGCGGGGTGGGCAGCATCGCGGTGATGCTGCTGGCCAAGCTGGGCTTCGAAGTGGAGGCGGTGACCGGCAAGGCGGAGCAGGGTGACTGGTTGCGCCAGATCGGCGCCAGCGCCGTGCTGGGCCGCGAGGCCGTTCAGGAAGGCACCGCCAAGGCGCTGCTCAAGGAGCGCTGGGCTGGCGCGGTGGACACGGTGGGCGGCGACGTGCTGTTCAATGTGGTCAAGTCGCTGCGCCGTGGCGGCAGCGTCGCCTGCTGTGGCCTGACGGCGGGCACCGGCTTCCAGGCCAGCGTGTTCCCCTTCATCCTGCGTGGCGTGAACTTGCTGGGGGTGGATTCGGTGGAAATCCCGCTGGCGGGCAAGGCCGATATCTGGCGCAAGCTGGCCGGGCCGTGGAAGCTGGAAGGGCTGGAGCGCCTGTGCCACGAAGTTGGCCTGGCGGAGCTGCCGGCGGAGATTGCGCGTATTCTGGACGGCCGCCAGGTGGGCCGCGCGCTGGTGCGGGTTGATTGAAGTCGGCCGCTCCACCGTAGGTGGACAGCGCTGTTCTTGTCCACCATCGCGCCGGAACGGCGCGCAGGGTGGATCGGTGAAGCGCAATCCACCCTGCGCTTGCCCTCCGTAAAAGAAGGCCCCGCCGGTTGGTGGGGCCTTTTGCTTACTGTCGGCGACGGAACAGCGGACGCGGATCGTCGCTGGCCGCCTGGTAGGTCACGGAAAAGTCCTTGAGGCCTTCCAGCGCATCGTGGGGATCGCGGTCCGCGCGGATCGCATAGGCATCGAATCCACAGCGGCGCATAAAGAACAGCTGGTCGCGCAGCACGTCCCCGATGGCGCGGATCTCGCCACGATAGCCGTAGCGTTCGCGCAGCAGGCGGGCGCTGGAATAGTGACGTCCATCGGTAAAGGCCGGGAAATTGAGTGCCACCACCTGAAAGGCGTCCAGCTGGTCGCTGATCTCCTCCACGGCTTCGTCCGCATCCAGCCAGACGCCCAGGCCTCCATCGCGGGCCTTGAGCGCGTGGGCGTGCTCGCGCCATAGGGCCAGCGGCACGATCAGGTTGTCGCTATTGGGCAGGCCTTCAAGGGTCGCTTCCTTGTCCAGCAGATGCCAGCGGTCATCCACTACCTGGTCGTTCTTAATGATGCGCTGCATAGACGCGTTCCTTGAAGGGGTCGATGCCAATACGGCGGAAGGTATCGATGAAGCGCTCGTCTTCGGTGCGCTGGGCCAGATAGACGCCGACGATTTTCTCGATCACGTCTGGCATGTCATCCTGGGCAAACGATGGGCCGAGGATCTGGCCGAGGCTGGCGTCGCGGCCGGAGCTGCCGCCCAGCGACACCTGATAGAACTCCGCCCCTTTCTTGTCCACGCCGAGAATGCCGATGTGGCCGATGTGGTGGTGGCCGCAGGCGTTCATGCAGCCGGAGATGTTCAGGTCCAGCTCGCCCAAGTCGAACAGGTAGTCCAGGTCGTCGAAGCGACGCTGGATGGCTTCGGCCACTGGAATCGACTTGGCATTGGCCAGCGAGCAGTAGTCCCCGCCGGGGCAGGCGATGATGTCGGTGAGCAGGCCGATGTTTGGCGTGGCCAGGCCCAGCTCGCGCAGCTCCAGCCAGAGCGCGTGCAGCTGGCTCTGCTCGACGTCGGCGAGAATCATGTTCTGTTCGTGGGAGTTGCGCACCTCGCCGAAGCTGTAGCGGTCGGCCAGCTCGGCGATGGCGTCCAGCTGCTTGTCGCTGACATCGCCTGGCGCCACGCCGGTCTTCTTCAGCGACAGGGTAACGGCGGCGTAGCCGGGCTTCTTGTGGGCAGTGACGTTGCGCGCGCGCCAGCGGGCGAAGCCGGGGTGCTCCGCATCCTGGCGGGCCAGCAGCTCGTCCTGGTCCTCAAGGGCGCGATACGCCGGATCGACGAAGAAGCGGCTGACCCGGGCGACTTCCCCTTCGGTCAGGGTGGTGGGGCCGTCCTTCAGGTGCTGCCATTCGGCATGCACGCGCTCGGCGAACACCTCGGGGGTCAGCGCCTTGACCAGGATCTTGATGCGCGCCTTGAACTTGTTGTCGCGACGACCGTAACGGTTGTAGACCCGCAGGATCGCGTCCAGGTAGCTGAGCAGGTGCTGCCAGGGCAGGAATTCATTGATGAAGCTGCCGACAATCGGCGTGCGGCCCAGGCCGCCGCCGACCGAGACGCGAAAGCCCAGCTCGCCGGCGGCGTTGCGTACGGCTTCCAGGCCGATGTCATGCACTTCAATGGCGGCGCGGTCGCGCGCCGCGCCGTTCACCGCGATCTTGAACTTGCGCGGCAGGAAGGCGAATTCCGGATGGAAGGTGGACCACTGGCGGATGATCTCGCACCAGGGGCGCGGGTCCACCAGCTCGTCGCGGGCCACGCCGGCGAACTGGTCGGTGGTGGTGTTGCGGATGCAGTTGCCGCTGGTCTGGATGGCATGCATCTGTACGCCGGCCAGCTCGGCCAGGATGTCCGGCACATCTTCCAGTTCCGGCCAGTTGAACTGCACGTTGGTGCGCGTGCTGATGTGCGCGTAGCCCTTGTCGTAATGACGGGCGATGTGCGCGAGGGTGCGCACTTGCGTCGAGGACAGCAGACCGTAAGGCACCGCGATGCGCAGCATGGGTGCGTAGCGCTGGATGTACAGGCCGTTCTGCAGGCGCAGCGGGCGGAACTCGTCTTCCTTCAGCTCACCGGCCAGGTAGCGGCGGGTCTGGTCGCGAAACTGCCGGACGCGCTCCTCGATGATGTGCTGGTCGTACTGGTCGTAAACGTACATAGGGGTCCTGTAAGCGGTCTACTGCCGGGTTGCGCGCGCAGTCGCGCCACCGCACGTTGGGGCCGGCACGATAGCAGTATCGATTTATGCTTAAAAGTGAAGTTTAAGAATATGTTTAGAGTTAAAAGGAATTAAAAACAGCGCGCGCGCCTTCTGCAAAGCTGGTCTTTACTCGAAGCGGGTTGCGCAGAATAAGGGAACACGCATGGACAAGCACTCCGGTCATGACGAGAGCGACAGCCGAGTCGACGCAGTGGCGATTCTCGCGCTGATTCTTCTGGCCGTCTCGACGGCAGTCTATTGGGTCAGCCAACAATAGCTGGCAGAATGCCAGGCTTTGTCTGGCTTCGATGGTGCGGTGTTGTCAATGAGGCGTGTAGTCACCGGGTTGTTTCTGTGCTGGATGACCTTTGCCGCCTGTGCCGCCCCGTCGGTGGCCTTCATCAATCCTGGCTACTCCAGCGAGCCCTTCTGGGTCAGTTATTCCCACTTCATGCAGGCCGTGGCCGATGACCTGGGTATGGAACTGGAAATCCATTACGCCGAACGGGATTTCAACCGCCTGCTGGCGCTGGGCAGGCAGGTGCGCGACCGCCAGCCGGACTACCTGTTGTTCGTCAATGAGATCTATGCCGGTCCCGAGCTGTTGAGAATTTTCGAAGACAGCCCGGTTCGACTCTTCAATGTGCACAGCACCCTCACCGCCTCGCAGCGCGAGCGCACCGGCAATCCGCGTGAGCGCTATCGCAACTGGATCGGCAGCCTGATTCCCAACGACGAGGAAGCCGGCTATCTGATGGGCAAGGCCCTGGCAGCCATGAAGCCACCGGGCCAGGTGGAAATGCTGGCCTTCGGCGGCGTGCCGCAGACTCCGTCGGCGCAGCTGCGCAACCTGGGCCTGCTGCGCGCGCTTGGCGAGCACCCGGACATTCGTCTGCGCCAGCTGGTCAACGGCGAATGGTCGCGCCAGCGGGCCCGGGACCAGGCGCGCACGCTGTTCGAGCGCTACCCTGCTGTCCGGCTGGTATGGTCTGCCAACGACGAGATGGCCCTCGGTGCCATCGAGGCGGTGCGCGAGCGGGGACTGCAGCCGGGCAGGGATGTGCAGTTCAGTGCGGCGAACAATTCCGCCGAGGTCTTCCAGGCGCGGCTGGAAGGTGACATCGGGGCGCTGACGTCCGGGCATTTCACCCTGGGAGGCTGGGCGCTGCTGCTGGTTCACGATTACCACCTGGGGCGGGACTTTGCCGAGAGTATCGGCGTTGACGCGTTGGGCAAGGTGTTCAGATTGCTGGACGAGGAGCAGGTGGCGCTGCTTCAGCGCCGGCTCGGCGCAGCGCCGCTGCAGGTGGATTTCCGTCGTTACAGCCGGGTTTTGCACCCTGAACGGGTCGGCTATCCGCTGGATCTGTCCCCGTTGCTCGATGTGCCGACTCAGGCCAGGTAGAGCGCCAGCTTCACCAGGCCGAGGACGATCAGTACGAAGAACAGGCAGAACAGCAGCCCGAGCACGATGAACTGCACCGGGCGGCCACGACTGAAATCGCGCGCGCGGTTCTTGCCGCTCTGCACGCCCAGGGCGGCCGCCAGCACGCTCTGCAGCAGCTCACCCCAGCCAAGGGGGCGCTTGTCGTCGTGGTCGTTCATGTCGTGCTCCTGTCGCAAAGGGTATCAGCGAAAGTAAAGCTGCCCGTGGCGAGATGGGCGCCTGTGACCGGAGTCACGGGGCGGCGGGGGCGAGCGGCTGCGCAGGGTGCCGAATGTTAAAGTCGCAGGCCAGACCGGCAGGGTGAGCGGGTTGGAGCAGGCACCACAGGGAGAAACTGAAGTGAGAATCATGGCATCGACCGACTGGGAGGCTCGCGCGCTGCGGCTGCTGGGCGTGCTGCTGCTGGTCCTGTTCACCGCCTGGCTGGGCATCGCCACGCGACCGGTCGGCCTGCTGGCCTCCTTCTGGCCCGCCAATGCCGTGCTGCTGGGGCTCTTCATTCTTCACCCCCAACTGGCCCGCCCGGAAGGCTGGATCGCCGCCCTTGCGGGCTATGTGTCGGCCGATCTGTTCATGGGCGGCGACCTGTTGTTCTCCCTGCGACTTTCCCTGGTCAACCTCGCCTTCGTGGCCAGTGGCCTGCTCTTGGTCCGGCTGATGCCCAGGCGTTTTCGCTCTCTGCGCAGGCCCAGCGGCCTGCTGGCGCTTTTTGCCATCTGTCTGCTGGCCTCGGGCTGTTCCGCGCTGGCCGCCGTTTTGCTAGGGCATCTCGTCAGCCCTCGGCTGTTCGCCACGGCGTGGGAGGCCGGGGCATCCTGGTTCAGTGCGGACCTGACCAATGCCGTGCTGATCCTGCCTGCCATGCTGTCGGCGCCGGAGTTTTTCTCGCGTCTGGCCAGCGGCAGGCATTCCAGGCGGCGGGACGACCTGTGGGAGTTCGCGCCGGTGGTGGCGCTGCTGGTCTCGCTGATGGTCTGTGTCGGTGTGGGTGGGCCGGCCTCGCTGGGCATCGTGGTGCCCGCGCTGCTCTGGTGCGCCCTGAGTTATTCCCTGTTTATCTCGGCCTTGCTGACCCTGCTGGCCTGTGTCTGGTTGTTCGTGGCGGTGAGTCTCGGGCTGGTGCCGCTGCTCGATGCGGGCAACGATTTCGCCCGGACGGTCGCGCTGCGCCTGGGCATCACGCTCTTCGCCCTGGGCCCGCTGACGGTGGCCAGCATCAACCAGGCTCGCAATCGTGAATTGCTGGCGCTGCGACAGCGCGCCGATCACGACATCCTGACCGGCGCCCTGTCGCGCCGGGGCTTTTTCAGGCGTGGCGAAGGACTGCTGCGCCAGCACAGGGGCACCGCAACCCCGCTGGTGGTGATGATGCTGGACCTCGACCACTTCAAGCGCGTCAACGACCGCCATGGACATGCGGTGGGTGACGAGGTGTTGCGTAGCTTTGCCGGCGGTGTCCGGCAGATTCTGCGTCAGAGCGATCTCTTCGGGCGCCTGGGCGGCGAAGAGTTCGCTCTCGTGCTGTCTGGCCTCACGGAGGCGGATGCGCTGGGCATGGCCGAGCGGATCCGCAGCGCGGTGGCGCGGCGCCCACTGCACGCGGGGACCGATCATGTGGTCGCGACGCTGAGCATCGGTCTGGCCTGGTATGCGCAAACGCCGGCTGGGACGCTGGATGAATTGCTGGCTGACGCCGATCGCGCGCTGTACCAGGCCAAGGATGAAGGGCGTGACCGGGTGGTGATGGTCACGCTGGCCGGGCGGGAAAGCCCCGAACTGTCAGCGTTGCCCCTGGCCTGAACGGGTGCGGCTGCCGCGCTCGGCGCGGGCGCGCAATTGGCCGCAGCCGCCGTCCACATCCTGCCCCGCCGAGTTGCGGACCTTGGTCAGCACGCCGTTGCCATGCAGATGGCGGACGATCTGGCGGATGCGTTCGCCATCCGGCCGCTGGTACTCATCCTGCTCCAGGCTGTTGTAAGGGATGACATTCATGATCGCGTACTTGCCCTTGAGTAGCCGGATGATCCCGTCCATCTCGTCCTGGCTGTCATTGATGCCCTTGAGCAGGGTCCACTGGTACTGGATCGGATAGCCGACCTCGCGAGCGTAGGCTTCGCCGCGCTCGACCAGCTCCTCGGGTGCCAGGCGCGGCGCGCGCGGCAGCAGCTGTTCCCGCAGGGCCGCATCGGTGCTGTGCAGGGACAAGGCCAGCGCCGGTTTCACACGCTGCAGCGGCAGGCGCTCGAATACCCGGGGATCACCTACCGTGGAGAACACCAGGTTCTTGTGACCGATGCCGCCTTCACTGCCCAGCACGTCGATGGCGTCCAGCACGTTGTCGAGGTTGTGGGCCGGCTCGCCCATGCCCATGAACACCACCTTCTTCACGGCGCGCTTGCGCCGGGCCAGGGCGACCTGGGCGAGGATCTCGGCACTGCCGACCTGGCGCAGCAGGCCGCTCTTGCCGGTCATGCAGAAAGTGCAGCCCACCGCGCAACCCACCTGGCTGGACACGCAGAGCCCGTCGCGGGGCAGCAGCACGCTCTCGACCAGCTGTCCGTCATTCAGCGCCACCAGCAGCCGGGCGGAGTCATCGGCACCCGGGTGCTCGGAGCGCAGGCGGGCCAGGTCGTCGAGCATCGCCTCGAGGGCCGGGAGGTTGTCGCGTACCGCCAGGGGGAGGAAATCCTGGCTCTGCTGGCGCCGGGTGCCGGTGTCCAGCGGCAGCCCGTGCAGCCAGGCACGCAGGATACGGGTGATGTGCAGGGGCTTGGCGCCCAGCTCGGCGAGGTGTTGATGGATCTGCTGGATTCGCATGGGTCGAGTGTCTGGAAGGCTAGCGAGGCAGGCGTGTCGTGCTGAACAACATGCCCAGCAACAAAGCGGCGACCATGGCGAAGGCGATGGTCAGGGAGCTGTGGTGAGCCACGAAACCCATCAGCGCCGGGCCGGCCAGGACGCCGGCGAAGCCTACCGTGGTGGCGGCGGTGACCGCCAGGTGTACCGGCATGTCCTTCTGGTGGTTCAGGGAAGAAATCAGTACGGGGGATATGTTGGCGCAGCCCAGGCCACACAGGGCGTAACCGATCAGCGCGACGATCCAGTGGCTGGCCAGCAGGCTGAGCAGCAGGCCCGTGGCGGCCAGCACCGATCCGATCACCACCACGCGCACGGTGCCCAGGCGGGCGACCACCGGCCCGCCGGCCAGACGGGCGATGGCAACCAGCGCGGCGAAGCTGGCATAGCCCAGGCCAGCCAGGGACATGGCCATGCCTGTTTCCTGGGTGAGGTAGATCGCGCTCCAGTCCAGGATCGCGCCTTCAGCCAGGTAGACGACAAAGCACAGCAGGCCCACCACCAGCACCACGCCAGTGGGGCGGGCGAACATCACGCCGCCGGCGGGCGCACGGTCCGGCAACAGGCCGCTGCGGATGGCCAGTGTGGTGACGAGGATCAGGCCGACCAGCAGTAGGGTACTGAGCGCCGGAGACAGACCGAGCGTCAGCAGGGCGGTCAGGCACGCCGCCCCGGCGATGGTGCCCAGGCTGAACATGCCGTGAAACTGTGACATCAGCGGCCGTTGCAGGGCGCGTTCCACTTTCAACGACTGGATGTTGAGCAGGATGTCCAGCACACCCAGCGTGCCGCCGAAGGCGAACAGGGCAACCCCCAGCCAGGCAATCGAATCGGTAAGCGCCATGATCGCGAGCGCGCAGATCAGCAGCGCCAGGCTACCCAGGGAGGCCAGGCGAATGCCCAGACGCGCGGCCAGCATGCCGGACAGCGGCATGCAGGACAGCGAGCCGGCACCCACGCAGAGCAGCAGCAGGCCAAAGGTGGCATCGCTCATCGGAATGCGCTCGCGCACGTAGGGAATCAGTGGGGCCCAGACCGACAAGCCGAACCCGGCTAGGAAGAAGCCGCAGTGGGTGGCCCAGCGCACCCGGGGGGCTCTGATGTCGAGGGTGTGAGAAGCAGACATGAAAGAAAAACGAGCCTCGGTAATGCGGATGCCGGGTGCCGCCCCGGGGCGGCGCAACATACCGCAAAGCGGTGGCGGGTGGGAGATTTTTGGCGCCGCGTGGTATGGTGCGCGCCCCTCGTAAGATGCCTCGACCTGCCATGAAATTCATCCACCGGCGCGAATACCTCAACGAAGACGATCTGGTGATCATCGAATCTTCCCAGCCGTGCAACATCCGGCTGATGAACGACGCCAACTTCCGCAGTTTCCGTAACGGCGGACGGCACACCTACCACGGCGGCGCATTCATCCGTTTCCCCGCCCGGATCCGCGTGCCGAGCACCGGTTTCTGGAACATCACGCTGGATACCGTGACACGCAAGGCCATCAGCGTGACCCAGAAGCCCAAGCTGGATTTTCGCATTCGCTTCAAGCGCAACACGCCCACCGACCAGGGCTGATACGCGGAACCGCTGCGTCGTATGTGGGTCGCAGCCCTGTGGGTGGCCTTGCCCGCAGGAGATCCCATGCACATCCGGTGTCCTCGTTCATGACAGTGCGCAGCTCGTCTGTGCGGTTGCGTGCCCATGCGGGGATGCTGCTCTGGGCACTGCTGGTGGGACTGTCCTTCCCGGCGGTTGGACTCCTGGGTCAGCAGCTGCCGCCGCTCTGGCTGACTGCCCTGCGCTTCACCATCGCTGCCCTGGCGCTATTGCCTCTCTATCTCCGCCAACCCGGCTGGCCTTCCGCCCGGGGCTGGCTGCTGTACTTGCTGATGGGGGCTTCGCTAGGCGGATTCTTCGCCATCATGTTCTGGGCGGCCCATAGGGTCAGCTCGCTGTCCATGGCCGTACTGTTTGTCAGCGTGCCGTTGCTGGCCTATGGACTGGGGCGCGGCTTTGGCGTGGAGCGGCCGGTGCCTGCGCTGCTGGGCTGTCTGCTGCTGGGGGCAGTGGGAGCCCTCGGGCTGGCCTGGGCTGAACATCGCTCCAGCGACCAGCTACTGCAGCCCGGCATGGGCGAGGCGCTGTTCTTCCTCGGCTGCCTGTGTTCGGCGCTCTACCCGGTACTCAGCAAGTGGGGCCTGGCGCGGGGCTGGCTGGAGCAGGCGTCGGTGCCCCGCGCGTTCTGGAGCCTGCTGGGCGGTGCGGTGATCACTGCCGGGCTCGGCCTGTTGCTGGAGACGCCTGAAAACCTGCTGGGCATGAGTCAGCGGGAATGGCTGGTGGTGGTGTACCTCGGAATCCTGTCGACCAGCGCCACCTTCTGGCTGCAGCAACATGCCACCCGGCTGCTTTCACCCGGAGGGATCGCTGCCTACGGCTATCTGGTGCCCTTCGTGGCGATGCTGGTGATGTTTTCCCGTCAGCCTGAAGCCATCGGCTGGGCCTGGCTGCCCGGCAGCCTGCTGGTGCTGCTCGCCATGGGCCTGCTGTTGCGCGAGGACCTCCATGCTCACGCGCCGTTACACAAGTAGATGCCTAACCGATTGATTTTCCTTGCGTTGATTTTATGCTTGCCCCCCATTGGAAGGCCGCAAGCCGGCCCCATATAGCGCCTATGTAGGCACAACCTCAGGAGTTACCCCGCGTGAAATCCCTCAAGTTCTCCTTTACCAGCCTGGCTCTGGCCGGCCTGCTGGTTGGCACCACCGGTTACGTTGATGATGCGGAAGCCGCCCGCAAGCGCATGAGCGCCAAGCCGGTCCCGGCCGCTCAGGCCAAGCCGGCTACCCGTTACGGTTCCTCTCCCGCCGCCCAGGCCAAGCCTGCCGCTCCGGCACAGAACGCCGCTCCGGCTGCCGCCATGGCGCCGGCCCGTACCGGTACCGCGCCCGCCGCTGCGCCTGCCGCTCCGCAGGCCGCGCCGCAGTCGGCCGGCAGCGGCTTCATGGGCAGCATGGCTGGCGCTGTCGCCGGTAGCGTGATCGGTGGCGCAGTGGTCAACACCCTGTTTGCCGACGATGCGGTTGCCGAAGAGGCCCCGGTGGCTGAAGCCGTTCCGGCCCAGACCGAGGCCGTGGCGCAGTAATCGGCTCGTTACGAAGAAAAAACCGCCAGCTTGTCTGGCGGTTTTCGTTTCAGGCCAGGGTGGCGCAGAGGGTCTGGAAGTCCGGTCGGCTGGCGACCCGTTCATCCAGGCAGGCCTGCTGGAGCTGGCGCAAGGCTTGCTGGCGCTGCGGCTGGTCATCGGCAGGGCAGTGGTCGAGCAGTTCCTCCAGCAGGCAGCCGAAGGCGCGGCTTTCCAGGCGCATCAGCCGCTGCCCCTGGGCGCTGTCTGGATCGATGAAGGTGGCGCCGCCGAAGTCGCTGAGCAGGGTGTGGCCGTCGCCGTCGACCAGCAGGTTATGGCCATACAGGTCGCCATGCAGAATGCCACGTCCGTGCAGGTGCGCCACGGCGGCCGCGGTGCCCTGGGCGATGCGCAGCGCCTGCTCCGTCGAGAGCGTCCAGCCGTCGGGGTAGCAATCCCGGGTGCAGCTGGCAAGCGACGGCGGCCCGGCCAGGGTGCGGTAGCGCGGCGGCAGGCGCTCCATCAGCAGCGCCGGCAACGGACTGTGTTTGGTGCGCAGGATGCCCTTGACGGCTATCAGATGCGGGTGCGCGCCGGCAGCCAGGCAGGCCGCCAGCTCGCCTTCCGGCAGGCCGTCGCTGGTGACCTGGCCCTTGAAAAGCTTGGCCGCCACGGCGGCGCCGTCCTGTAGCAGCCCGGCATGGATCAGCCCGGAGGCGCCCTGGCCGAGCAGCTCGCCCAGTTGCACCTCGTTCCGGGAATAGACGCGCGTGTCCGGGACGGCGGGGAAGGGACTGCACGGGTTGCCGGAAAACGCCAGCCAGCTCAGGCGCGGCAGCTCGCCGAGCCAGTCCGGCAGCGCCTCGAAGCGGTTGGCGGCCAGTCGTAGCAGTTCCAGGTTGGCTGCGTCGGCGAGGCTGTCCGGCAACGCCGACAATCGATTGCCGGAAAGCATCAGCTTCTGCAGGCGCGGGCGCTGGCCCAGCGCATCCGGCAGCCGGGCAATGCGGTTATCGGTAAGGATAAGCCAGCGCAGCTGTGGCGGCAGTGCGGCGCCGGCCACCCGCTCGATGCGGCAGGCCTTGAAGCCGACCATCTCCAACCGCGGGCATTCGCCCAATACCTCGGGGAGCTCGGTGAAGGGATTCTCCGAACAGAAGACGACCTTCAGGTTCTTCAGGCGCGGCAGGTCATCCGGCAGGCGCGACAGCCGGTTGTCGGACAGGTTGAGGACTTCCAGGCTGTCGGCCAGCGCGAAGATCTCGCGGGGGAATTCCGTCAGGTCGGCGGCCAGGTCCAGCCGACGGAGGCCGGCCAGCTCGCCACGGCGCAGTTGTTCGAGGGTATGCATGGGCGAATCAGGTGTCGAGGAAGCGTAGGGTGGACAACCGCTGTGCGTTGTCCACCGTGCAAGACCTGCGGTGGATGCGCAAAACGACATCCACCCACCGGGCCTCAGGCGTCGTAACCCAGGTTCGGCATCAGCCAGCGTTCGCTGACGTCGATGGCCTGGCCCTTGCGCCGAGAGTAGCTTTCCACCTGGTCCTTGTCGATCTTGCCGACGGCGAAGTACTGCGCCTCGGGATGGGCGAAGTACCAGCCGCTGACGGCCGCGGTGGGGAACATGGCGTAGTGCTCGGTGAGGGTCACCTGACTGATGCCGTCGGCGTCCAGCAGTTGGAACAGCGTGCCCTTCTCGGTGTGATCCGGGCAGGCCGGGTAGCCGGGCGCCGGGCGGATGCCCTTGTACTGCTCGCGGATCAGGTCGTCGTTGCTCAGCTGTTCGTCTGCCGCGTAGCCCCAGTATTCCTTGCGCACGCGCTCGTGCAGCCACTCGGCGCAGGCCTCGGCCAGGCGGTCGGCCAGCGCCTTGACCATGATCGAGTTGTAATCGTCGCCGGCGTCCTGGTAGGCCTTGGCCACTTCCTCGGCGCCGATGCCGGCGGTGCAGATAAAGCCGCCGACATAGTCCTGCTTGCCGCTGTCCTTCGGCGCGACGAAGTCGGCCAGGCTGAAGTTCGGCTTGCCGTCGGTCTTGATGGTCTGCTGGCGCAGGTGGTGCAGGGTCGCCAGCGGCTTGCCGTCCTCGCCGTAGACTTCCAGATCGTCATGGGCGACCTGGTTGGCCGGCCAGAAACCGACTATCGCCCTGGCGCTGATGAGTTTCTCGCTGATCAGTTTCTCCAGCATGGCCTGGGCATCGTTGTACAGGGCGGTGGCGGCTTCGCCGACCACTTCGTCCTGCAGGATGCGCGGATACTTGCCGGCCAGGTCCCAGGAGATGAAGAACGGCGTCCAATCGATGTACTGTGCCAGCGTGCGCAGGTCGATATCCTCCAGCACCTTGCGGCCAGTGAAGGTCGGCTTGGCCGGGGTGTAACCGGCCCAGTCGAACTGCGGCTTGGCGGCGATGGCCTGCTCGTAGCTCAGGCGCTCGGTGCGCGCGCTGCGGTTGGCGGTGCGCTCGCGGATCATCGCGTATTCCTCGCGAATCTTCGTGGCGTACTCCGGCTTCATCTCCTTGGACAGCAGGGTGGTGGCCACGCCCACGGCGCGCGAGGCGTCGGTGACGTACACCACCGCGTCGTTCTGATAGTGCGGATCGATCTTCACCGCCGTGTGCGCCTTGGAGGTGGTGGCGCCGCCGATCATCAGCGGCAGCCGGATGCCCTGACGCTGCATTTCCTTGGCCACATGCACCATCTCGTCCAGCGACGGGGTGATCAGCCCGGACAGGCCGATGATGTCGCACTTCTCCTCGAGGGCGGTCTTGAGGATCTTGTCGGCCGGCACCATCACACCCAGGTCGACGATGTCGTAGCCGTTGCAGCCCAGCACCACGCCGACGATGTTCTTGCCGATGTCGTGCACGTCGCCCTTCACGGTGGCCATGAGGATCTTGCCCTTGGCTTCCGGCTTGTCACCCTTTTCCGCCTCGATGAAGGGGATCAGGTGCGCCACGGCCTGCTTCATCACCCGGGCGGACTTGACCACCTGGGGCAGGAACATCTTGCCCGAGCCGAACAGGTCGCCGACCACGTTCATGCCGGCCATCAGCGGGCCTTCGATGACCTCGATGGGCCGCGCGCACTGCTGGCGGCATTCCTCAGTGTCCTCGACGATGAAGGCGGTGATGCCCTTGACCAGCGCGTGCTCCAGGCGCTTTTCCACCGGCAGGCTGCGCCATTCCTCGTTCTCGACTTCCCTGACCGCGCCGCCGCCCCGGTAGTCTTCGGCGATGGCCAGCAGCGCTTCGGTACCGCCGGGGTGGCGGTTGAGGATCACGTCTTCCACCTTATCGCGCAGCTCGGCCGGGATCTCGTCATAGATCTCCAGCTGACCGGCATTGACGATGCCCATGGTCAGGCCCGCCTTGATGGCGTGGTAGAGGAATACCGAGTGGATGGCCTCGCGCACCGGGTTGTTGCCACGGAACGAGAAGGACACGTTGGACACGCCGCCCGAGGTCAGCGCGTGGGGCAGGTGGTCGCGGATGAAGGCGCAGGCCTCGATGAAGTCCACCGCGTAGTTGTTGTGTTCCTCGATGCCGGTGGCCACGGCAAAGATGTTCGGGTCGAAGATGATGTCTTCCGGCGGGAAGCCCACCTCGTTGACCAGGATGTCGTAGCTGCGCTGGCAGATTTCCTTCTTGCGCGCGGCGGTGTCGGCCTGGCCGGCCTCGTCGAAGGCCATCACCACCACGGCGGCGCCGTAGCGCTTGCACAGTCGCGCGTGCTCCTTGAACTGCTCGACGCCTTCCTTCATGGAGATGGAGTTGACGATGCCCTTGCCCTGGATGCACTTCAGGCCGGCTTCGATCACCTCCCACTTGGAGGAGTCGATCATGATCGGCACGCGGGAGATGTCCGGCTCGCCGGCGATCAGGTTGAGGAAGCGCACCATCGCCGCCTTGGAGTCGAGCATGCCCTCGTCCATGTTGATGTCGATCACCTGGGCGCCGGCCTCGACCTGCTGCAGGGCGACTTCCAGCGCCTCGGTGTAGTTCTCCTCGCGGATCAGGCGGGCGAACTTGGCGCTGCCGGTGATGTTGGTGCGCTCGCCGACGTTCACGAACAGGGAGTTGCGGTCGATGGTGAACGGCTCAAGGCCCGACAGGCGGCAGGCCTTGGGGATCTCGGGAATCACGCGTGGCGCGTGCTTGGCCACGGCCTCGGCAATGGCCTGGATGTGCGCCGGCGTGGTGCCGCAGCAACCACCGATGATGTTCAGCAGACCGCTGGCGGCGAATTCCTCGACCACTTCGGCCATCTGTGCCGGGGTTTCATCGTATTCGCCGAAGGCATTGGGCAGACCGGCGTTGGGGTGGGCGGACACATGGGTATCGGCCTTGGCCGCCAGCTCGGCCAGGTAGGGACGCAGCTCCTTGGCGCCGAGGGCGCAGTTCAGGCCCACGGAAATCGGCTGGGCGTGGCGTACCGAGTTCCAGAACGCCTCGGTGGTCTGCCCGGACAGGGTGCGGCCGGAGGCATCGGTGATGGTGCCGGAAATCATGATCGGCAGCTCGACGCCCAGTTCCTCGTACACGCCCTGCACGGCGAAGATCGCCGCCTTGGCGTTGAGGGTGTCGAAGATGGTCTCGATGAGGATCAGGTCGGCGCCGCCCTCGATCAGGCCGCGGGTGGCCTCGGCGTAGTTCTCCACCAGCTCGTCGAAGGTGACGTTGCGGTAGCCGGGGTCGTTGACGTCCGGGGAGATGGAGCAGGTGCGGCTGGTCGGGCCGATCACGCCGGCGACGAAGCGCGGCTTGTCGGGGGTTTCCAGGGTCTTGGCGTCGGCCACTTGGCGGGCCAGGCGGGCGCCTTCCACGTTCAGTTCATACACCAGCTCTTCCATGCCGTAGTCGGCCTGGGACACGCGGGTGGCGTTGAAGGTGTTGGTTTCCAGGATGTCGGCGCCGGCGTCCAGGTAGGCCTTCTCGATGGCCTGGATGACGTCCGGGCGGCTCAGCAGCAGCAGGTCGTTGTTGCCCTTGACGTCCTGCGGCCAGTCGGCGAAGCGTTCGCCGCGATAGTCGGCTTCGTCCAGCTTGTAGCTCTGGATCATGGTGCCCATGCCGCCATCGAGGATCAGGATGCGTTCCTTCAGGGCCTGCTGAAGAAGGGAGAGGCGGGTGCTGCGATCGGACATGGAAAAACCTGGCGAAGAGGGTGTGACAAAAGTGCGCGCATGATAGCAAAGCTGCACGGGGCTTGAGCCGGGCGTGGTTGTGCATGAGCGCGGCTCATGTTGCAGCCACGGGCCCGCCTTCCGGATAGAATGCGCGGCCTTCCTTCAGGAGCGCCGCCGTGATCCGTCGTGCCGTCCTTGCAGTCGCCGCGCTGGCGCTGAGCCCCCTGGCCATGGCAGAACCGCTGTCCTATCAGCGGGACATCCAGCCGATCTTCACCGCCAAGTGCGTGGCCTGCCACGCCTGCTACGACTCGCCCTGCCAGCTCAACCTGGGCAGTGGTGAGGGGGCCGAGCGCGGCGCGCACAAGCTGCCGGTGTACAACGGCACCCGCACCCAGGCGCAGGACACCACCCGGCTGTTCCTCGATGCCCAGGGCGAGGCAGCCTGGCGGCGCAAGGGCTTTCATTCGGTTCTGGAAGGTCAGTCCGACCAGGCGGCGCTGATGGCGCGCATGCTGGAGCTGGGCCGCAGCCAGCCCCTGGCGCCCAATGTCCGGCTGCCCGAGTCGCTGGATATTGGCATCTATCGCGACAACCAATGCCCATTGCCGGACGAGTTCGCGGCCTACGCCAAGGCCAATCCGCACGGCGGCATGCCGTTCGCGGTGACCGGGCTGAGCGACGAGGAGTACGCCACCCTGCAGCGCTGGCTGGCGCAGGGCGCGCCGCTGGACAGCCGCTCATGGCAGCCGAGCCCACGCGAGCAGGTGCAGATCAGCGATTGGGAAGGCTTCCTCAACGGCAGCAGCCTGCGCGAACAACTGGTGGGACGCTGGCTATACGAGCACCTGTTCCTGGCCCACCTGTACTTCGAGGACGGCGAGCAGACGCACTTCTTCCAGCTGGTGCGTTCGCGTACGCCGAGCGGGCAGCCCATCGACCCCATCGCCACGCGGCGTCCCAACGACGATCCGGGCACCGATTTCCACTACCGCCTGCGTCCCGTCACCGATGTGATCGTGCACAAGACGCATATCACCTATCCGCTCGGCGCGGCGAAGCTGGCGCGGGTGAAGGCGCTGTTCTTCGCCGAGGACTGGGACCTGGAGCAGTTGCCGGGCTATGGCGTCGGTCGGCGCGCCAACCCCTTCGCGACCTTCGAGGCGATTCCGGCGCGGGCGCGCTACCAGTTCATGCTGGATAACGCCGAGTATTTCGTGCGCACCTTTATCCGCGGACCGGTGTGCCGTGGGCAGATCGCCACCGACGTGATCCGCGACCAGTTCTGGGTGCTATTCCAGGACCCGGAGCATGACCAGTACATCGCCGATGCGGATTACCGGCGCCAGGCGACGCCGTTGCTGGCCATGCCCGGCCAGCTCGACAACCTCGGCGACCTCTGGAGCCTGTGGCTCGCCTATCTGAACAAGCGCAACCAGTACGAGGAATTGCGCCGGGAACGCTACAGCGGCGCAGCGACGGAATGGGCACAGATCTGGCGCGGCAACGACAATGCGCTGCTAAGCGTGTTTCGCCATCACGACAGCGCCTCGGTGCGCAAGGGATTGATCGGCGCCGTACCGCAGACGTTGTGGTGGATGGACTACCCGCTGCTGGAGCGCACCTACTACCAGCTGGTGGTTAATTTCGACGTGTTCGGCAATGTCTCCCATCAGGCGCAGACGCGGCTGTATTTCGACCTGATCCGCAATGGCGCCGAACTCAATTTCCTGCGCCTGTTGCCGGCCGATTCGCGCCAGGCGTTGCTGGACAGCTGGTATGAGGGCAGCGGCCAATTGAAGCTGTGGCTGACCTACACGGGGGTCGACACCCGCACGCCCAGCGGCCTGACGCTGCCACAAGAGGGCGTGCTGCCGGCGTTCGCCGCCGGACTGCTCGGACGCTTCGAGTCGATCAACGCCCTGTCGGACGACCCACTGAACCGTTGCGGCGGCGCTGCCTGTGCTCGTGCGGATGGTCCGCCGGCGTTGCGCGAGGCCGAGCAGGCCCTGCGCCGGCTGGCGGCGAGCCCGGCGGCCGGGCTGCCGGTCATCCACCAGATGCCGGATGTCACGCTGCTGCGGGTGTCGCTTCCGGATGGCTCGCGGGTGATCTACACACTGTTGCGCAACCGCGCGCACAGCAACGTGGCCTTCATGCTCGGCGAGTCGCTGCGCTACCAGCCGGAGAAGGACACCCTCACGGTCTATCCGGGCCTCCTGGGCAGTTATCCCAACTTCCTGTTTTCACTGTCTGCCCAGGAGGTGCCAGCCTTCGTGGCGGCACTGGAGCAGGCCGGCAGCGCCGAGGCGTTCGCCGACATCGCATCGCGCTGGGGCATTCGCCGCAGCCATCCGGCCTTCTGGGACTACTTCCATGACCTGAGTGCCTACCTGCGGGAGCAGGAGCCACGGGAGGCTGGCGTGCTGGACATGAACCGTTATCGGAACCTGTAGCCAGAGGGCGCTCAAATCCGACTTGAATACTTGGACTTAACCGCCAAAGCCCTTTGGCGTACACTGCGCCGCATGTACGCGAGGAGTTGCCATGAGCACCATCACCATCACCGAATCCGCTGAAAAGTACCTGGCCGAGCTGCTCGAGAAGCAGAACACCCCCGGCATCGGTATCCGCGTCTTCATCACCCAGCCGGGCACTCCCTATGCCGAAACCTGCATCGCCTATTGCAAGCCCGGCGAGCAGAAGGCCGAGGACACCGCGCTGTCGCTGGCCAGTTTCACCGCCTGGATCGATGCCGTCAGCGAGCCCTTCCTGGAAGACGCCGTGGTGGATTACGCCACCGACCGCATGGGTGGCCAGCTGACCATCAAGGCGCCCAACGCCAAGGTGCCGATGATCAGCGAAGACAGCCCGCTCAACGAGCGCATCAACTACTACCTGCAGACCGAGGTGAATCCCGGTCTGGCCAGCCATGGCGGCAACGTGAGCCTGGTGGACATCGTGGAGGAGGGCATTGCCGTCCTGCAGTTCGGGGGCGGCTGCCAGGGTTGCGGCATGGTGGATACCACTCTCAAGGATGGTGTGGAGAAGACCCTGATGGAGCGCATTCCGGAGCTGAAGGGTGTGCGTGACGTGACCGACCACAGCAACCGCGAGAACGCTTACTACTAGTCGGCAGGTAGCGGTTAAAGAGCCTCGCTTCGGCGGGGCTTTTTCATGCCTGCGCGTCAGTCGCGACTGAAGTCGCTCCTACAGGTTCGGTGACTCCAGCCGCGATGCGCTGGAAACAAAAGGGCCCGTGTCTTGCGACACGGGCCCTTGGTGTTACCGGCTAAGGCTTAGGCCTGAACGACCGGGATCTTCGCGTTGGCCGCGGCTTCGCGGAACTCGGCGATCTGGTCGAAGCTCAGGTAGCGGTAGATATCGGCAGCCATGCTGTCGATGTCCTTCGCGTAGGCCATGTACTCCTCGACGGTCGGCAGCTTGCCGATGATCGAGGCGACCGCTGCCAGTTCGGCAGAAGCCAGGTACACGTTGGTGGCATCGCCCAGACGGTTCGGGAAGTTACGGGTCGAGGTGGAGACCACGGTGGAGCCGGTCTGTACGCGCGCCTGGTTACCCATGCACAGCGAGCAGCCCGGCATTTCCATGCGGGCACCGGCCTTGCCGTAAATGCCGTAGTAGCCTTCTTCGGTCAGCTGGTGGGCGTCCATCTTGGTCGGCGGTGCCAGCCACAGACGGGTCGGAATGCCACCCTTGACCTTGTCCAGCAGTTTACCGGCAGCGCGGAAGTGACCGATGTTGGTCATGCAGGAACCGATGAACACTTCGTCGATCTTGTCGCCGGCCACGGTGGACAGCAGACGAGCGTCGTCCGGATCGTTCGGGGCGCACAGGATCGGTTCCTTCACTTCGTTCAGGTCGATCTCGATGACGGCCGCGTATTCGGCGTCCTTGTCGGCTTCCAGCAGCTCCGGCTTGGCCAGCCAGGCTTCCATCGCCTTGGCGCGACGCTCCAGGGTGCGGGCATCGCCGTAGCCTTCGCTGATCATCCAGCGCAGCAGGGTGATGTTGGACTTCAGGTACTCGGCGATCGAGTCTTCCGGCAGCTTGATGGTGCAACCGGCAGCCGAACGCTCGGCGGAGGCGTCGGACAGTTCGAAGGCTTGTTCCACGGTCAGACCGGTCAGGCCTTCGATTTCCAGGATGCGGCCGGAGAAGATGTTCTTCTTGCCCTTCTTCTCGACAGTCAGCAGGCCCTGCTGAATGGCGTAGTAGGGGATGGCATGCACCAGGTCACGCAGGGTGATACCGGGCTGCATCTTGCCCTTGAAGCGCACCAGCACGGATTCCGGCATGTCCAGCGGCATGACCCCGGTGGCGGCGGCGAAGGCTACCAGGCCGGAACCGGCCGGGAAGGAGATGCCGATCGGGAAGCGAGTGTGGGAGTCGCCACCGGTACCGACGGTGTCCGGCAGCAGCATGCGGTTCAGCCAGCTGTGGATGATGCCATCACCCGGGCGCAGGGACACACCGCCACGGTTCATGATGAAGTCGGGCAGGGTGTGGTGAGTGGTGACGTCGATGGGCTTCGGATAGGCGGCGGTGTGGCAGAAGGACTGCATCACCAGGTCGGCGGAGAAGCCCAGGCACGCCAGGTCCTTCAGCTCGTCGCGGGTCATCGGGCCGGTGGTGTCCTGGGAACCGACGGTGGTCATCTTCGGTTCGCAGTAGGTGCCCGGGCGCACGCCCTTGCCTTCCGGCAGACCGCAGGCGCGGCCGACCATCTTCTGGGCGAGGGTGAAGCCCTTGCCGCTGTCAGCCGGCGCTTCCGGCTTCTTGAACAGGGTGGACGGAGCCAGACCCAGCTCGGCGCGAGCCTTCTCGGTCAGGCCGCGGCCGATGATCAGCGGGATACGGCCGCCAGCGCGGACTTCGTCCAGCAGCACGTCGGTCTTCAGCTGGAAGGTGGTGACCAGCTCGTTGCTGTCGTGACGACGGACTTCGCCCTTGTACGGGTACACGTCGATGACGTCGCCCATGGCCAGGTTGGTGCAGTCGAATTCGATCGGCAGGGCGCCGGCGTCTTCCATGGTGTTGTAGAAGATCGGGGCGATCTTGGTGCCGAAGCAGAAACCACCGGCGCGCTTGTTCGGCACGTAGGGGATGTCGTCACCGAAGAACCACAGCACGGAGTTGGTGGCGGACTTGCGGGAAGAACCGGTACCGACCACGTCGCCGACGTAGGCGACCGGGAAGCCCTTGGCCTTCAGCGCTTCCATCTGCTTGATGGGGCCGACGGAGCCGGGAACGTCCGGGTTGATGCCGTCGCGGGCCATCTTCAGCATGGCCAGGGCGTGCAGCGGGATGTCCGGGCGGGACCAGGCGTCCGGAGCCGGGGACAGGTCGTCGGTGTTGGTTTCGCCGGTGACCTTGAATACGGACAGGGTGATCTTTTCGGCAACGGCCGGACGGTTCTGGAACCATTCGCCGTCGGCCCAGGACTGCAGCACGGCCTTGGCGGCGGCGTTGCCCTTCTTGGCACGTTCGGCCACGTCGTGGAAGGCGTCGAACATCAGCAGGGTGTGCTTCAGTTGTTCGGCGGTCACGTTGGCCAGTTCGGCATCGTCCAGCAGCTCGACCAGGGTGGCGATGTTGTAGCCGCCCTGCATGGTGCCCAGCAGCTCAACGGCGCGCTGCTTGCTGATCAGCGGAGACTTGGCTTCGCCCTTGGCGATGGCGGAAAGGAATCCGGCCTTGACGTAGGCGGCTTCGTCGACGCCCGCGGGGACGCGGTTGGTGATCAGGTCAACCAGGAAGGCTTCTTCGCCAGCCGGCGGGTTCTTCAGCAGCTCGACCAGGCCTGCGGT
This sequence comes from Pseudomonas sp. RL, assembly GCF_000647775.1. Taxonomy (NCBI): domain Bacteria; kingdom Pseudomonadati; phylum Pseudomonadota; class Gammaproteobacteria; order Pseudomonadales; family Pseudomonadaceae; genus Pseudomonas; species Pseudomonas sp. RL. Next base: position 33,609 of record NZ_JBOY01000052.1, read on the forward strand.
TTGTTCGGCGTTCAGCGGCTGAGGCACGACGCCTTGGGCGGCGCGCTCTGCTACGTGTTTGCGGTAGGCTTCAAGCACAGTTATTACCTCATCAGTGGTCCCATGGGCCGGGACACTCATCCCGGGAACCTCGAGCCTGCACTCCACCGCTTTATGGGCGGCTTTGCCTGGGCTGCGAGATTTCCCCTCAAGAAGCTGCTTTCAAAGTTTTACGCCAAGGGGACGAAGCGAGGAAGCGCTGCGATGAGGTTCTCGTCCCGCTCGGTTCGACTGTGCTCGTGACGCTTTGAAAACAGCTTCCGGCGGTTGGTGATGCCAAAAACGGCGGATGGATTCTACTGGAAAGGCGCTGTGAAAGTAAGTCGCGCAGCCACTACAAGCCGGGGTGACCCGGGTTAGACAAAGGGCTAAGATGCCCGCCCCGCAAGCCGCCACCCGGTCTTCGCCATGTTCGATTCCCGCCTGCCCACACCCTGTGTCGGACGCTGCTCCACAGTGTTTGGCGACCTGGTGTGCCGGGGTTGCAAGCGCTTCCTGCACGAGATCGTCGACTGGAACGCGTACGACGAGTCCCGCAAGGCACAGGTATGGGGGCGACTCGAGCAATTGCTGGTGCGGGTGATGGAGAACAAGCTGGTGATCCAGGATGCGCAACTGTTGCGTCATCAGCTGGAGCGGCGGCAGATCCGCTTTGTGCCGCAGCTGTCGCCCTACTGCTGGGCCTATCAGCTGCTGGCCCATGGCGCCCGGCATATCCGCCGCCTGGACGCCTACGGGTTGGCGCTGCAGCCGGCTTACGGCGAATGGACGCTGACAGCGCTGCGCGATGCGATCGATGAGGAGTTCTATGCGCTCTCCGAGGCCCGCCGCCGGCAGGAAGCCGGTGGGCAGGCCTGAGGCTTCAGCGCTGCAGCAGGGTTTCCAGGTGCTGGATGATGTCTTCCGGCTTGAGTACCAGCACGTCGCTTTCCAGTGAGTCCAGCACCACCTCTGCGGTATTGCCCATCAGGGCGCCTGCCAGGCCGGTACGGGCCACGGTGCCGATTACGGTCACCGCTGCGTTGAGCGCGTGGGCGGTCTTGGGGATCAGTACGTCCGCCGGTCCTTCCTGGATATGCAGATGGCTGTCCGGAACTTCGTATTCGTCCTGGAACCTGCGGCAGGCCTCGCGGTAGCGCTGCTCGATGGTTTCCTTGAGCTGGAAGGTCGGGTCGGCCGCCGAGAGCATGGGGGAGGGGTGGGCGCTGAGAACGTGCAGCTCGCCCTGGCACAGTCGGGCGATGTCGCTGGCATGGCCAACGATGCCGGTGTGCAGCGTCTGGTGCTCGCTGTCGGAGTTGCCGACATCCACGGCGGCGAGGATGGCACGGCCGGTCCAGGGCTGGTCGTTCTTGACCATCAGCACCGGGCAGGGGCAGTAGCGCAGCAGTTTCCAGTCTTCCGGAGTCAGGAAGGCCTTCTTCAGCAGGCTGTCGCGGCGGTGCTGCTTGATCACCAGTGCGCACCCTTCGGCCTGCTGCACGGCGATCACGGTCTGGTGCGGGCCGTCCTGCCAGGCTTGTTGGGCGGTGACGGAGTATCCCTCGTCGGTGAGCGTTTTGGTCAGCGTGTCGAGCAGGGCGGCGTGGTTCTGAGCGGGCTCCGCGCAGATCAGCAGATGCAGATGCGACTGGGTCACGCTGGCAATCAGCTGGGCGCGCTTCAGCGCGAGCTGTTCCGGAAGATCGGGCTGGATGACGACCAGAATGCTGCGGATCGCTTGCATATGTGTGCTCCTTTGCGGTGTGCCTGGCTGAACTGTAGCCGCCTCGTCGGCCCATGCCGCTGACCTGGGTCAAGCGCGGGTGCTGGCTGGACGGGCGTGCGGTCGTATAATGCGCCGTTTTCGCTGTCGAGCCGAGCGTAATGTCCCCAAATCGAGTCCTGGATTCAGCTTTGTCCATCTCGCGCATGCCGAGCGGGAGGTGCTGATGAACTTGCCGGAAATTCATGCATTCCTGGGTTGCCGCACGCCGGATGCCTGGGTGGCGATGGCGCTGCAACACCAGGACATCCTGCTGATCGATCACAAGAACTGCGAGTTCAAGGCCGCTTCGACCGCGCTGAGCCTGATCGCCAAGTACAACCAGCGCCTGGATCTGGTCAACTACATGTCGCGGCTGGCGCGCGAAGAGCTGGTGCACCACGAGCAGGTGCTGCGCATCCTCAAGAAGCGCAAGGTCGAGGTCCGGCCGGTGTCCGCCAGTCGCTATGCCTCCGGGCTGCGTGCCGGGGTTCGCACGTCGGAGCCGCACAAGCTGATCGACACACTGGTAGTGGGTGCCTATATCGAGGCGCGAAGCTGTGAGCGCTTCGAGGCACTGGTGCCGCATCTGGACCCGGAGCTGGCCAAGTTCTACGCCGGCTTGCTGCAGTCCGAGTCGCGGCATTACCAGAATTATCTGAAGTTCGCCTATCAGTTCGGAGAGCCGGTCGATGTGGAGCGCTCGGTCGAGCGCTTCCGCGAAATGGAGCGGGAGCTGATCGAAAGCCCCGACGCGGAATTCCGCTTTCACAGCGGCGTGCCGGCTTAAGGGCAGCGGCCGGACGCAGGGTCCGGCTTACGCCTCCAGCGGGAAGGGCGCCTGTCTCCGTCCGCTGCCGTCGATCTGCAGGGCCCAGCCCTGCCTGTCCCAGTCGCCCAGCACGATACGCTGAGCGTCCTGCCCATTCACCGAGAGCGTATGGACGTCGGGTCGGTGGGTATGGCCATGAATCAGCGTGCGTACGCCGTGCTCGGACATCACTCGCTCGACCTCCGCCGGTGTTACATCGGTGATTTCGGCGGTCTTCATGCGGGTCTGTGCCCGGCTTTCATTGCGCAGCTTGCGCGCCAGTTGGCGGCGCTTGCTCAGCGGCAGGTGGCGCAGGATGAATAACGCCAGCGGATTGCGCAGGATGCGGCGCATGCGCATGTAGGCTTCATCGGCGGTGCACAGGCTGTCGCCGTGCATGAGCAGCACCCGCTCGCTCTCCAGCGTGATGACGCTGGGGTCCTTCAGCAGCGTGCAGCCCGCCTCGCGGCAGAACGCCCGGCCGATCATGAAGTCGCGGTTGCCGTGCATCAGGAAGATGCGTGTGCCGGTTTGGCTCAGCTCGTGCAGGGCGGCGGCAATCTGGTGCTGGAAGGGCGTCATGCCGTCATCGCCGATCCAGACCTCGAAGAAGTCGCCGAGGATATACAGGGCGTCGGCCTGCACCGCGCGTTCCCGCAGAAAACGCAGAAACGCCCGGGTGATGTCCGGGCGTTCCTCTTCAAGATGCAGATCGGAGATCAGCAGGATCATTCGGTGACTTCGGCACGCTCGATGATCACGTCGTCGACCGGCACGTCCTGGTGGCCGCCACGCATGGTGGTTTGCACTGCCTTGATCTTGTTGACCACATCCATGCCCTCGACCACTTCACCGAAGACCGCATAGCCCCAGCCCTGTACGGTCGGCGCAGTGTGATCGAGGAAGTCGTTGTCCTTGACGTTGATGAAGAACTGCGCGGAGGCGGAGTGCGGCTCCATGGTGCGTGCCATGGCGATGGTGCCGGTCTTGTTGGAAAGACCGTTGTTGGCTTCGTTCTTGATGGGGGCGCGGGTGGACTTCTGCTTCATGCCGGGTTCGAAGCCGCCGCCCTGGATCATGAAGTTGCCGATCACGCGGTGGAAGATGGTGTTGTCGTAATGGCCATCCTTCACGTACTGGATGAAGTTGGCTACGGTTTCCGGCGCCTTGTCGGCGAACAGTTGCAGGGTGATGGTGCCGTGATTGGTGTGCAGCTTGATCATGACAAGGGCTCTCTGTCGCAGGGGAGTGAGGTCTGTCAGGTGTATGACAGCTCGGCTATGATACGGCGTTTATTTTGCTCGGCCTACCCGGGGCCGCGCAGCAGTCAGTCCAAGGATCCCATGAGCAAGCCCGAGATTCCCGCCGCCGCGAATTTTCTCCGTCCCATCGTTCAGGCTGACCTGGACAGCGGCAAGCACAGCACGATCATTACCCGCTTCCCGCCGGAGCCCAACGGTTACCTGCATATCGGTCATGCCAAGTCGATCTGTCTGAACTTCGGCCTGGCCGAAGAGTTTGGCGGCCAGTGCAACCTGCGCTTCGACGACACCAACCCGGCCAAGGAAGACCAGGAATACATCGATGCGATCAAGGAAGACGTGCGCTGGCTGGGCTTTCAGTGGGCCGGCGAGGAACATTACGCGTCGGACTACTTCGAGCAACTGCACGACTGGGCGATCCATCTGATCAAGGCCGGCAAGGCCTATGTCTGTGACCTGTCCCCCGACGAGGCCCGCGAATACCGCGGCAGTCTGACGGAGCCGGGTCGGAACAGTCCGTTCCGTGAGCGCTCGGTGGAGGAAAACCTCGACCTGTTCGCGCGCATGAAGGCTGGCGAGTTCCCGGATGGCGCACGTGCGCTGCGTGCGAAGATCGACATGGCTTCGCCGAACATGAACCTGCGCGACCCGATCCTCTACCGCATCCGTCATGCCCACCACCACCAGACCGGCGACAAGTGGTGCATCTATCCGAGCTATGACTTCACCCACGGCCAGTCGGACGCCATCGAAGGCATCACCCACTCGATCTGCACCCTGGAGTTCGAGGATCACCGCCCGCTCTACGAGTGGTTCCTGGACAACCTGCCGGTGCCGGCCAAGCCGCGCCAGTACGAATTCGCGCGCCTGAACCTGAACTACACCATCACCAGCAAGCGCAAGCTCAAGCAACTGGTCGATGAAGGCCACGTGAATGGCTGGGACGACCCGCGCATGTCCACGCTGTCCGGCTTCCGCCGCCGTGGCTATACCCCGGCCTCGATCCGCAACTTCTGCGACATGATCGGCGTCAACCGCGCGGGCGGCCTGGTGGACATTGGCATGCTGGAATTCGCCATTCGTGAAGACCTGGATGCCAACGCTGCGCGCGCCATGTGTGTGCTCAAGCCACTGAAGGTGGTGATTACCAACTATCCGGAAGGCCAGGTCGAGAACCTCGAGCTGCCGCGCCATCCGAAGCTGGACATGGGCGTGCGCGTTCTGCCGTTCTCCCGCGAGATCTACATCGACGCGAGCGATTTCGAAGAAGTGCCGCCGGCCGGCTACAAGCGCCTGATCCCGGGCGGCGAGGTGCGCCTGCGTGGCAGCTACGTGATCCGCGCCGACGAGGCGATCAAGGACGCTGAGGGCAACATCGTCGAACTGCGTTGCTCCTACGACGAAAACACCCTGGGCAAGAACCCGGAAGGCCGCAAGGTCAAGGGCGTGATCCACTGGGTGCCGGCCGCCGAAAGCGTCGAGTGTGAGGTGCGCCTGTACGACCGCCTGTTCCGTTCGCCGAATCCGGAAAAGACCGAGGAGGGCGGCAGCTTCCTGGACAACATCAACCCGGAATCCCTGGTGGTGCTCAAGGGCTGCCGCGCCGAGCCGTCGCTGGCCAGTGCGGTGGCCGAAGAGCGTTTCCAGTTCGAGCGTGAGGGCTACTTCTGCGTGGACCGTCGCGACTCGACGCCTGGGGCGCCGGTCTTCAATCGCACCGTGACGCTGCGCGACTCCTGGGGAGCCTGATATGGCGTTATCGATCTACAACACCCTGAGCAAGACCAAGGAGCCGTTCAAGCCGCTGGTCGACAACCAGGTGCGCATGTACGTGTGCGGCATGACGGTCTATGACTTCTGTCACATCGGCCACGCCCGGGTGATGGTGGCTTTCGACGTGGTGGCCCGCTGGCTGCGCCACCGTGGCTACGACCTGACCTATGTGCGCAACATCACCGACATCGACGACAAGATCATCCGTCGGGCCAACGAGAACGGCGAGCCGTTCGAGGCGCTGGTCGAGCGCATGATCGCGGCGATGCATGAGGATGAAGCGCGCCTCGGCGTGCAGCGCCCGGATCTCGAGCCGCGGGCGACCCGGCACATCGACGGCATGTTCGCGATGATCCAGACGCTGATCGATAAAGGCTATGCCTACGCACCGGGCAATGGCGACGTGTACTACCGGGTCGGCAAGTTCGAGGGTTACGGCAAGCTGTCGCGCCGCAAGATCGAAGACCTGAAAATTGGCGCGCGCATCGAGGTGGACGAGGCCAAGGAGGATCCGTTGGATTTCGTGCTGTGGAAGGGCGCCAAGCCCGGCGAGCCGAGCTGGCAATCGCCGTGGGGTGCGGGGCGCCCTGGCTGGCATATCGAATGCTCGGTGATGTCCACCTGCTGTCTGGGTGACACCTTCGATATCCACGGCGGTGGTCCGGATCTGGTGTTCCCGCATCACGAAAACGAGATCGCCCAGAGTGAGGCGGCGACCGGCAAGCCCTACGCAAATGCCTGGATGCATGCCGGTGCAGTGCGTGTGGATGGCGAGAAGATGTCCAAGAGCCTGGGCAATTTCTTCACCATCCGTGAGGTGCTGGAGAAGTATCACCCGGAAGTGGTGCGTTACCTGCTGGTGTCCAGCCACTACCGCAGCCCGATCAACTACTCCGAAGATAGCCTGCGCGAGGCCAAGGGTGCTCTGGAGCGCTTCTATAACGGCCTGAAGGGGCTTCCGGATGTACAGCCGGCGGGCGGCGAGGAATTTGTTGCACGCTTCACGGCGGCGATGGACGATGACTTCAACTCGCCGGAAGCCTGCTCGGTCCTGTTCGAGATGATCCGCGAAGTCAACCGTCTGCGTGAAAGCGACCTGAATGCTGCTGGCGCGTTGGCTGCTCGCCTTCGGGAGCTGGCCGGTTTGCTAGGGGTGCTGCAGCTGGAGCCGGACGCCTTCCTGCAGGCTGGCGCCGAAGGAAAGGTGGATGGCGCCGAGGTGGAAGCGCTGATCGCCGCCCGCCTGCAGGCTCGCGCCGAGAAGAACTGGGCCGAATCGGACCGTATCCGCGATCAGCTCACCGCCATGGGTGTGGTCCTGGAGGATGGCAAGGGCGGCACCACCTGGCGCCTGGCTGAGTAACTCGCCGCTGCAATGCAAAAGGCCGCTCTCGTGAGCGGCCTTTTTATGTCATACACAAAGCGGGCCTCGGCGGAGGTGCCCGGCAGTAATTCAATTATCAGAGGAGGGTGCCCGGTCAGCCTGGTTCTTAGGCTTTGGGCAAGTGCTGCGAAAGGAGATGGTGCGGACGGAGAGACTCGAACTCTCACACCTTGCGGCGCCAGAACCTAAATCTGGTGTGTCTACCAATTTCACCACGTCCGCGTGGTTGAAACGAAAACGCCAGACTCAGGGTCTGGCGTTTTCTCGAATATGGGGTGGACGATGGGAATCGAACCCACGACACCAGGAGCCACAATCCTGTGCTCTACCAACTGAGCTACGCCCACCATATTGCGTTTGCTTGTGCCAAAGCTGCCTTTATGGCGCACCCGGCAGGACTCGAACCTGCGACCATCCGCTTAGAAGGCGGATGCTCTATCCAGCTGAGCTACGGGCGCCTATTTCTGCTATCTCGAAAGAGCGCAAATGTTGGCTTTGATTGCAGTTAGCCTTTGGTGAGGCTTGCTGCCTTCATGCCCAGCGACTAGCTGTGCTCGACAAGCGGGGCGTATGTTATTCATGTCGCCATACCTAGTCAACAGATTTTTTAAAAAAATCCTGTGAGATAAATGGGTTACGTCTGTCTGGCCTTCGCTGCTTTTGCCTTCGGGGGCTGGCGTGCGAGAATGCGCGCCTTCTATTTACCCTTTGTGATGGTTGACCAAGCGTAATGACCGCTCAATTGATCGACGGCAAGGCGATTGCCGCCCGTCTCCGCCAGCAGATCGCCCAACGGGTTGTCGAACGTCGTCAGCAGGGGCTGCGCGCACCTGGTCTGGCTGTGATCCTGGTGGGCTCTGATCCTGCGTCCCAGGTTTATGTGGCGCACAAGCGCAAGGATTGTGTCGAGGTCGGTTTCGAGTCCCGTGCCTACGACCTGCCGGAAACGACCAGTCAGGAAGAGCTGCTGGCATTGATCGACCAGCTAAACGCGGATCCTGCAATTGACGGCATCCTGGTGCAGCTGCCTCTGCCGAAGCATCTGGATGCGTCCCGGTTGCTGGAGCGTATCCGTCCTGACAAGGATGTGGATGGTTTCCATCCTTACAATGTGGGTCGCCTTGCGCAGCGGATTCCATTGCTGCGCCCTTGCACGCCGAAAGGCATCATGACGTTGCTGTCCGAGACAGGCGTCGATCTGCACGGCCTGGATGCCGTGGTGGTTGGGGCATCCAATATCGTTGGGCGTCCCATGGCGCTTGAGCTGTTGCTGGCTGGATGTACCGTTACGGTCACCCATCGCTTCACCAGGAATCTGGAGGAGCACGTCAGTCGTGCCGACTTGGTGGTGGTTGCCACGGGGATCACTGGATTGGTGAAGGGGCACTGGATCAAGCCGGGTGCCATCGTCATCGATGTAGGTATCAATCGCCAGCCGGACGGGCGTTTGGTTGGTGATGTCGAGTTTGAGGCGGCCAGCAAGCGTGCCGGTTGGATTACGCCGGTTCCCGGCGGGGTGGGTCCTATGACCCGTGCCTGCCTGCTGGAAAATACGCTTCACGCGGCGGACAAGTTGCACGCTTGAGCCTGTGTCACGAGAACGGCACCCTGCGGGGTGCCGTTTTTATTGGTGTGCTAGTGAGACAAGTGCTGCCCGTGTGCCCGGTCGTAGTGCTTGGGCTGCCCGATGCCATTGCAGGAGAGTTTATGAATCGTTGTCAGCCGGCCATCCTCGAAGCGCCGGTCCCTTTGCAAGCTCGCCATTTGTTCTTCTCGTTGCGTTCGCCGGATGAGTTGCGTGGGGCTCTGGATCGCCTTGTGCCATGGGTGGATGGCCGGGCTGTGGTGGTAGGGCTGGGGCAGTCTCTTGTGACGGCGATGGGGTGCTGTGTTTCGGGGCTTCGTGAGTTCCCGGCCTTCGAGGGTTCGCTCGTTGAGGTTCCTGTCACTCAGTTTGCGCTGTGGTGCTGGTTGCGGGGGAGTGATCGCGGCGAGCTGCTGCACTTGTCCCGGCGATTGGAGGTGGCGTTATCCCCTGCGCTGTCTCTTGATCACGCTGTTGAGGCCTTTCGCCATCAGACGGGTCATGATCTGACGGGTTATGAAGATGGCACTGAAAACCCGCTTGGCGAGGCGGCAGTCAAGGCGGCGATTGTTGTCGACGGTGAAGATGGGGAGCTGGGTGGTAGTTTTGCCGTCATCCAGCGGTGGGTTCATGATCTCGACTATTTCGAAAGCCTCCCTGGTTCTGAGCAGGACGACATTTTCGGGCGTCGCAAAAGTGATAACGAAGAGCTGGATGAGGCTCCGGAGTCGGCGCATGTGAAGCGGACGGCTCAGGAGAGCTTCGCGCCGGAGGCGTTTATGGTGCGTCGCTCCATGCCGTGGGTCGAGGGGGCGCGGGCGGGGTTGATGTTTTTGTGCTTCGGACGGAGTTTTGATGCATTTGAGGTGCAAATGCGCCGGATGGCGGGAGTCGATGATGGGATTGTGGATGCGCTTTACCGTTTCAGTCGGCCGGTAAGTGGCGGTTATTATTGGTGCCCGCCGCTGCGTGAGGGTGTGCTCGATCTGTCCGGGGTACGGGTTGGTTGAAGTTATATAAAAGAAGCCTTGACCTTTGGCTGAGGCTCCTTATAATGCGCCCCACTTCCAGCGTAGAGTTGCTGAAAACTCCTTGTAAATCAACGAGTTGGATGTTCGGGTCTACCTGGTAGGGCTCGCTAGAGGAAGCGGGCTGCTGGTCGAGGCGGGGTTGACAGTGTCGTTT
>NZ_JBOY01000053.1:0-75375 GCF_000647775.1 Pseudomonas sp. RL
CGCCGATCAGCGCGGACATGGCCACCGCGCCGAGGCTCACGCCGATGGCGTCGCGCAGCGGCAGGTGCAGGCTGAGCAGCAGGGGCAGGGCGACCAGGGAGCCGCCGGCGCCGGTCAGGCCCAGCAGCAGGCCGAGCACCAGCCCGATGCCCAGCGCTTCGGCCAGTAGAAGTTCCATCAGCGGGTCCCGGGGTGGAGGGGCAGCGTCATGCGGATACTGCCTCCGGGTATCAGGTGTATTTGGTGAAGATGGTGCGTACCCGGCTGAGCATCTGTGCATCGTCCCGCTCGGGGTCCAGCACGGTCTCTTCCAGCAGGCAGGCGAGCATCTCCTGATAGGCCTTGTCGAGCGCCTTGCGCGCCGCAGCGAACTGCTGGGCGACCGCCTCGCAGTCCTCGCCCCGGCGAATCATGCCCTGGATGCCGCGTATCTGGCCTTCGACGCGGGCCAGGCGCTTGAGCATGGCCTCTTGGTGCAACTGGATGGAATCGGGCATTTCTACTCCCTGGGGGTATCGGTGGCGAAGTGTACTGTCGGGCGCAACGACGCGGCAACGCGACGGACCGGTGGCGAGCCCTGGATCATCCGCCTTGTCCGCGCACCTGCTGCCGGAGCAGGAAGCGGTTGGGGTGGCAGGCCTCGGCAACCGCCATTGGCACCGGCAGGGGTTCGGCCTCCAGCCAGGCGGCCAGTAGCTCGCCGCACAGCGGCGCGGTCACCACGCCCCGCGAGCCGTGGGCCAGGTTCACATACAGGCCGTCCAGCCAGGGGCAGGGAATATCCGGCACCTGGCGCGCGTCGCGGGCCAGTACGGCATAGCAGTCGGCGAATGCCGCTGCGTCAGCCAGCGGGCCGACCAGGGGCAGATAGTCCGGGCTGGTGCAGCGGTAGGCGGCGCGGCCTTGCAGGCTCGCCGGATCGAGCTGGCCGGCGTCCAGGCGCGTGGCCAGCTCGGGCGCGATCTCGCGCAGGCGATTCAGGTTGCCGATGTGCTCCTCGGGGGTGACGCCCTGGAAGCGGTTGTGCAGGTCGAAGCTCGCACCCAGGGTGTGCTCGTCGCCGCGCGGCGGCGCCACATAGCCCTCGGCGCACAGTACGGTGCGCAGGGCGCGGCTCTCCGGCGTGGCGGGCACGCGGGTGATCTGGCCGCGAATGCGCTTGAGCGGCAGCGCGCGGGTCGGCTCGAAGGCGGTGGCGTCGGCGGCGTTGGCCAGCACCAGGATCGGTGCGGCGGCGAGCAGGCCGTCCGCACCGTGGGCCTGCCATGCGCCGGCTTCGCGGCGAATCGACAGCGCTTCGCGGTGCGTCAGCAGCTGGATGTTCGGGTGATGGGCCAGCAGCCGGCAGAGCGCCGGCGGGTGCGCCCAGCCGGCCTCCGGGTAGAAGAGGCCGCCGCAGGGCAGGGCGATGCCGGCACGTTGTTCGGCCTCCGTCTGGCTCATGGGTTGCAGCAGGCTGGGCGGGAAGGCTGCCGCCAGTTGCGCCTGGCGCTCGGCTTCCTTGGCATCGAAGGCCAGTTGCAGCACCCCGCAGGCGTCCCAGTCGACGCCACGTTCCAGGCGCTCCAGCAACCGGCGGGTGAAGCCGAAGCCGGCGAGCAGCAGGCGCGACAGCGGCGTGCCGTGCGCCGACAGCTTCAGGTAGAGCACGCCCTGCGGGTTGCCCGAGCCTTCCTCGGCGACTTCGCCGTGGCGCTCCAGCAGCGTCACCTGCCAGCCGCGCGCGGCCAGGCTGGCGGCGCTGGCGCAGCCGGCCAGCCCGGCGCCGATGATCAGCGCGCGGCGCGCGGCGGGGCGCGGTGGGCGGGCGAACCAGGGTTTGCCGCCCGGCGCCGGCTGGCCTTCATAAAGCCCGGCGAGCATTTCGCGCTTGTGGCCGAAGCCCTTGACCTTCTCCATGCGGAAGCCGGCCGCGATCAGGCCACGGCGCACCGTGCCGGCGCAGGTGAAGGTGGCCAGGCTGGCGCCGGGGGCGGACAGCCGCGCCAGCTGCGCGAACAGTTCGGGCGTCCACATCTGCGGGTTCTTGGCCGGGGCGAAGCCGTCGAGGAACCAGGCGTCCACCTGCGCCTCCAGCTGCGGCAGGCATTCCAGGGCGTCGCCGACCAGCAGGGTCAGCACCACCCGGCCGCCGTCGAACAGCAGCCGCTGAAAGCCCGGCTGGATGCCGGCGTACTGTTCGAGCAGCGGTGTGCTGAACGGGGCCAGCTCCGGCCACAGTGCCAGGGCGCGCCGCAGGTCATCCTGGCCGAGCGGGTACTTTTCGACGCTGACGACGTGCAGGCGCGCGCCAGCTGGCGCCTGCTCGGCGAACGCCTGCCAGGCGCAGAGGAAATTCAGGCCGGTGCCGAAGCCTGTCTCGCCGATGACCAGGCGGCCGTCGCTTTCCAGCGCGGCGCAGCGCTCGGTGATCCGGTTGTGACGCAGGAACACGTGGCGGGTTTCCTCCAGGCCGCTGGCGCGGGAGAAATACACGTCGCCGAACTGGCGGGACAAGGGCTGGCCCTGCTCGTCCCAGTCGAGCTGGGCCCGGGAACTCTCGGTCATGAATCTGGCTCCGCAAAAGGTGCGGCATTGTAGCCTGCGTGATGGCATTTCGACTTTGTGGGCGAGTGCACATTTGGGTAGTCTGGCCGCCTTGCAGTCAGGAAGCTTTCTCCATGTTCGAATCCGCCGAAATCGGCCATGCCGTCGACAAGAAAACCTACGAAGCCGAATTGCCCGCGCTGCGCCAGGCCTTGCTGGAAGTCCAGTACCAGTTGCGCGAGCAGGCGAACTTCCCGGTGATCATCCTGATCAATGGCATCGAGGGCGCCGGCAAGGGGGACACGGTCAAGCGGCTCACCGAATGGATGGACCCGCGCCTGATTCAGGTCTCCACCTTCGACCTGCAGACCGACGAGGAGCTGGCCCGCCCGCCGGCCTGGCGCTACTGGCGCCAGCTGCCCGCCAAGGGGCGCACCGGCATCTTCTTTGGCAACTGGTACAGCCAGATGCTGCAGGCGCGGGTCAAGGACAAGATCGACGATGCCCAGCTGGATCAGGCGATAGAGAGTTCGCAGCGCCTGGAGCGCATGCTCTGCGACGAGGGCGCGCTGATCTTCAAGTTCTGGTTCCACCTGTCCCGCGAGCAGATGGAAGCGCGCCTGAAGAGCCTGGCCGACGACCCGCTGCACAGCTGGAAGCTGAGTCCCCTGGACTGGCAGCAGAGCAAGACCTACGACCAGGTGGTGCAGCATGCCGAGCACATCATCCGCCGCAGCAGCCGGGACTATGCGCCCTGGTACGTGGTGGAAAGCAGTGATCGCAACTACCGCAACCTGACCGTCGGCAAGATTCTCCTGCAGGGCTTGCGCGCGGCGCTGGACGCGGCGCGCGGCCCGCAGCCGGCGCCGCATGCCGCGCCGGTGGCGGTCAACCTGGGCACCCGTCGCCTGCTGGAAAGCCTGGACCTGGGCCAGGTGCTGGAAAAAGCCGACTACAAGGCGCAGCTGGCTCGCGAACAGGCGCGACTCTCCGCACTGCTGCACGACAAGCGCATGCGCCGGCATGCCCTGGTGGCGGTGTTCGAAGGCAACGATGCGGCCGGCAAGGGTGGCGCCATTCGCCGCGTGACCGAGGCGCTGGACCCCCGCGAATACCGCATCATTCCCATCGCCGCACCCAGCGACGAGGAGCGCGCGCAGCCCTACCTGTGGCGCTTCTGGCGGCATATCCCGCCGCGCGGGCAGTTCACCATCTTCGACCGTTCCTGGTACGGCCGCGTGCTGGTGGAACGCATCGAAGGCTTCTGCTCGCAGGCCGACTGGCTGCGCGCCTACGGGGAAATCAACGACTTCGAGGAAAGCCTGGTGGAGCACGGCGTGGTGCTGGTGAAGTTCTGGCTGGCCATCGACAAGGACACCCAGTACGCGCGCTTCAAGGAGCGCGAGGCCACGCCCTTCAAGCGTTTCAAGATCACCGAGGAAGACTGGCGCAACCGCGAGAAGTGGGACCAGTACCTGGATGCCGTGGAGGACATGGTGGACCGCACCAGCACTGGCCTGGCCCCGTGGACCCTGGTGGAAGCCAACGACAAGCGCTTCGCCCGGGTGAAGGTGCTGCGCACCATCAACGATGCGCTGGAGCGGGCGTTCGCGCGGGACCGGTAGCACGTAGGGGTGGTCGGCGCGCAGCCTTGGCCACCACGGCGGCCAAGGCGAGGCCTTGACCGCCCTACGGAGTTAGCTGCCGCAGTTTCAAGGATCAGAGACTCAGGCGCATCGACAGGTCGATGGCCTTGATGTCCTTGGTCAGTGTGCCCAGGGAGATGTAATCCACGCCGGTCTCGGCCACGCCGCGCAGCGTGCGCTCGTTGATGCCGCCGGAGGCTTCCAGCTTGGCCCGGCCGGCCGTCAGGCGTACGGCCTCGCGCATATCATCCAGGCTCAACTCGTCGAGCATCACGATATCGGCGCCGGCCTCCAGGGCCTGGCGCAGCTCGTCGAGGCTTTCCACTTCCACTTCCACCGGCTTGCCGGGCGCGATGCTGCGCGCCGTGGCCACCGCCGCGGCGATGCCGCCGCAGGCGGCGATATGGTTTTCCTTGATCAGGAAGGCGTCGTACAGACCGATGCGGTGGTTGTGGCAGCCACCGCACGTCACCGCGTACTTTTGCGCCAGGCGCAGGCCCGGCAACGTCTTGCGGGTATCCAGCAGCTTCACCGCGGTGCCGTCCACCAGATCGGCGTAGTGCCGGCAGCGGGTGGCCACGGCTGACAGGGTCTGCAGGAAGTTCAGCGCACTGCGCTCGCCGCTGAGCAGCGCGCGCGCCGGCCCCTCGACACTGAACAGCACCTGGTTGGGCTCCACGCGGTCGCCATCCTTCACCCGCCAATGCACGGCCACGCGGGCGTCCAGCTGACGGAACACCGCGTCGACCCAGGCAGTGCCACAGACCACGGCCGCCTCGCGGGTGATCACGCTGGCGTGTGCCAGGCGTTCGGAGGGGATCAGCTGTGCGGTGATGTCACCGCTGCCGAGGTCCTCGGCCAGTGCCAGACGGACGTTGGACTCGATCTCGGCGCTCAGCTCGGCAAGGGTGAGGTTGGCCATGGCGGACTCCTGCGGGGTGGGGAGGGCGGCGATTATACGAGCCCTGGCGCCGGCGTGCCCGGGTTGCGTTCGTCGGAACAAAGCGGCGCCCTGTGAACCGCATCATGTCCGGGCCGCTCCGCACTTGAGCCCTTGGCGCGTCGGCCAATAATTCGGCCCGTTGGTTTCTCCGGCGCCTGGCACAGGCGTCCGCGGCCGGCAGCCAATGCTGTCGGCCGCTCTATCCCGAGGTTCTTACGATGAAAACTGAAGCCAAGGTGGTGGCCTTCGGTCTGCCGACGTCGCGCCGCCGTAACGATCAGCCATTGCCGGTTCCGCTTGAGCAGATCCGTGACCTGGCCCAGGCCCAGTTGCGCCAGGGGATACAGGCGCTGTTCGACGACGTTGACGATGCGCTGTTCGATCGCGCCGATCGTGCCGACAACAGCCAGGAGCAGGAGCTGTACTTCGAGGCCATGCGCGATCTGCGCCTCAAACGGCAAGGCATCGAACGCACCTTCCTCGATCGCTGTGCGGGCGGCTTCGAGAGCCTGCTGCAAGAGCAGGGGGCGGAGCTGCGTACGCTCGGCCATGCCGAACTGGAGGCCCGCGTGGCAGACGAAGCGATGATCGGCAAGGCGTTGGGCCAGCTGGAACCGGGGCTCGGCCAGCTGAGCCTGCGTTTCGGCGCTTTGCTCGGGCGTCCGGTGGGGGAGGGCGGCAATCCGCTGGGGCCGCATGCCCTCTGCACATTCTTCGCCGAGGCCTGCAGCGAAGCGGACATGCCGATCCGCATCAAGCTGATCGTGCTCAAACTGTTTGAGCGGCATTGTTTGGGCCGCCTGGGCGTCCTCTGCAAGGAAGCCCATCGATTGCTGGAAGCGGAAGGCGTGCCGTCCGCCGAGAGTCCGCCAGCGGCGGTCACTGAGCAGGAGGCGGCGATGGACGCCGCTGCCGAGCCCGCAGATGCGCAGGTCGATCAGCTGCGAGTGGGCAGCTGGCTGGAGCTGCGCATGGATGACGAACAGAAGCTGCGCTGCAAGCTGGCCGCTTTCATTCGGCCGACCGGCCGCTACATCTTCGTCAACCGCAGCGGCGTGAAGGTTCTGGAGAGGACGCGGGCCGAGCTGGCGGCCGATCTCGCGGCGGGGGCGGTTCGTCTGCTGGATGATGCGCAGATCTTCGATCGTGCCCTGGAATCAGTGATCAATCTGCGTCGGGTAAAGACGGACCAACCCTGACGGTTCCTGGGTTGTAAGCAAAAAAATAAAGGGGCGGAGGATGGCTCCGCCCCTTTCGTCCCGATCCCTGTGCTCCCCCGTCGTCCTGACGACGATACATCCTGCATCGGTTCCTGCGGGTCGCATTCCTGGCAACCCGGTCGCTCCCTCGACACGCTGTGGATTCTAGTGTGCCGGCCGACGGCGGCAACCTTGCCGCCCCGTTCATTCGGGACGCTTCAGGTACTGAGGATGGAGGAAAAATTCAAGTATTTCAGATGGTTAGGCGAATGCCGGGGTGCGGGCTTGACGTATTTCGGGCGGCTCTCCTACAGCGGGTGTAAGCAATTTCCTACAAGGAGCGCCGCGAGGAAGCGCCTGCTCCTCCCGTCCGTGGCCAATGGCCTGCGAGGGGGACGAGCGGGAGTGAACAGGCGCGGCCATTCTCGCCGCCCGCGTCTGAGGGCTGAATGACCGTCGTCAATTCCGCGAGGTAGTCGCTGAATCCGTGACTGCGGAACCTTGGCAGCCGCGTGTCACTCCTATCGCGGTAGCCAGTTTTCGCGGCGGGCTGCTAAGCTCGCCGCTTGATCGATACCCCCGCAAGGCGGAAGAAGGAAACAGCATGAGACAACATCGGTTGGCGGCGTCCATGGCGCTGGTGGGTCTGGTTCTCTCCGGCTGCGATTCGCAGACCAGTGTGGAACTGACAACCCCCGCCCAGAAAGCCTCCTACGGCATTGGCCTGAACATGGGACAGAGTCTGGCCCGTGACGGCATGGACGATCTGGATCCGCAGGCAGTCGCCCTGGGTATCGAGGATGCGCTGGCCGATCGCGAGCCGCGTGTAAAGGACGAAGAGCTGATCGAGGCGTTTTCTGCCCTGCAGGCCCGTGTCGACGAGCGTATGGCAGCCCAGCAGGCGGAAAATGTTGCTGCGGGCAAGAAATTCCTCGAAGAGAACGGCAAGCGTGAAGGCGTGGTGACCACCGCCAGCGGGCTGCAGTACGAAGTGCTGAAGAAAGCCAACGGTGCCAAGCCGAAGGCCGATGACGTGGTGACCGTCCACTATGTCGGTACCCTTACCGACGGCAGCGTGTTCGACAGTTCGGTCGAGCGCGGTGCGCCCATCGACCTGCCGGTGGGTGGCGTAATCCAGGGCTGGGTAGAAGGCCTGCAACTGATGAACGTGGGCGAGAAGTACAAGCTGTACATCCCCAGCGAGCTGGCCTATGGCGATCAGAGCCCGAGCCCGCTGATTCCGCCGAGCTCGGTGCTGGTCTTCGAGCTGGAGCTGCTGGGTATCAAGGGCAAGAACGCCCAGTAAGCGTGCGTGAATGTCGAGCGCCCCGTCCTGACGGGGCGCTTTCGTTTCTACCGGTGGAAACCCGCATTGACGGCGACAGGTCTGAGAATAGGAGTCCGGGATCGGCGTGCGGATGAAATGCCGGCAACCCGTCCGAGTCCTGTGTACCCTTTCAGGGCAGTCCCCCTGTTTCGCGTCGAGATAGGAGTGCCGGCAATGCGGAGATCACCATGAATGTGCCGCGGCATCTGGCCCGCTTCCTGCCCCTTGCGGCGCGTATCCTGCGCGGCAAGCGGCTGCCCGCGTTGCTGCTGGCAGTGTCCGGCAAGGCGGCGCGCCGGGGTGCCGGTCAGCGCGGGCTGGTCGCGAATCTGGGACTGTTTCAGGCGCTCTGCCTGGCCTGGTGGCGCGGCGAGTATCGGGCGGTCAGTGGCAAGGCGCTGCTGACTGTGGTCGCGGGCCTGGCGTATTTCCTCTCGCCGCTGGACCTGATTCCGGACTTCCTGCCGGGTCTGGGTTTGCTCGACGATGTGGCTGTGCTGTCCTGGATCATGCGGACCTGGAGCAGCGAGCTGGATGCGTTCGCCGCCTGGCGGGATGCGCAGTCCACCGTGCGGCGGCAAGCGCTGGAGCGCTTGCCGGACGAGGCGGAAATTCGTTCCCGTTCGGACTGATGTGCGCTCGGCGGACGTAACAAGAAGGCTGTGCTTGTTAAGATGTGGTCGCCGAGGGATCGGTGGTCGTACTTTCAGGAGACGTATCAATGAGTGTTCAAGTGATATTGCGCGAAGGCCAGCCGGAGTATGCCGTGCTGCCCTGGGATGAATACCAGGCGCTGCTGAGTGCCGCCGGCCAGTCCGGGGGGCAGGAAGAGGCTGCACCCGCGCCGACGCCGACCAGCGGTTTGGTTCTGGAGCGGCTCGCCGCGTTGCGTGAGGGCGTGGGCATGAGTCAGGCGGAACTGGCCCGCAGCGTGGGCATCAGCCCGTCCTACCTGGCGATGATCGAGCAGGGCGAGCGCGAGCCCGACGATGCGATTCGTCGTTCCCTGGCCCGGGTACTCGGTGTCGCCACCGAGGGGGTCTGAAATGCGTATCAGCCGACAGCATTGGGAAGCCCTGCTCGCTGAATTGAACGATGCCTGCCGCCAGCGTCACCTGCTGACCTATCGGGCGCTGATCGAGCGCCTGCAACTGCCGGCGCCGGCCATGCAGACCCTGGTGGCTGCGTTGGAATATCTGGCTACGCTGGATGCGCGGTCCGAGCGACCGTTGCGCAGCTCGCTGGTCATCAGTCAGGGGGCAAGCCGGTTGCCGCGTCCGGGCTTCTTCGAATGTGTGACGCGCCTGGGTCGTTTCACCGGGCCGAGTGATGGCGCCGCCGCCGCTTCCTGGCATGCCGCCGAGGTGGCGCGGGTTTTTGAATTCGATTACCCACAGGAGCCTTGATATGGCGTGGTGGTGGCGGCTTCGGGCGCGACTGGGCTATGCGCTGGCGCGTCGCTTGTTTCATTGGCGCTGGCTGATGCAGAAACCTGGGGCCTGGCGCTGGATGGAAGGTCAGTTCGCGCGCATGGCCACGCTCGGTCATGTTCCGGCGCAGAGTTTCTATGGGCATGTGCTGCTGTTTCGTGGGCGTGGCCTGGGTGCGCGCGAGGAAGGGCTGCGGTTGCTGCGCCTGGCCGCCCAGGGGGGGGACAGCAAGGCCGCCTATCAGTTGGGGGTGACCAGTTTGGCGGGCAGCCCGCAGCAGGAGCCCGACGGTCAGGAAGCCGCCCGCTGGTGGATGCTGGCCGCCCAGGCGGGGCATCCGCTGGCGGCCCGCAAGCTGGCCGAGTTGTATCGCGACGGTGGTTATGGCCTGATGGCCGACGCCGACCTCGCCGAGCGCTACAAGCGCCGTGCCGAGGAGCTCGGGTTGTAGTTCGCTTGAATGAAAAAGCCGGCGTGAGCCGGCTTTTTCATTTGTACAGCGTCGCGAAGCTTCCAGAGCGGCCAGGTCAACGCTGTTTATGGCCGCCCAAGGCGGCTACTCCAGCCCTATGTCGCCCCTTTAGTGCCTGGCCACGCGGCTTTCCAGGGTCAGGTAATCGAGCAGGATGTGCCCGGTTTCCGCCAGGTAGGCATCTTCTTCCGGCTTGGGCTTGTCGGCGGTGTGTGGAATCGCCGGTTCTTCGTCCTCGGTCTTGATCTTCTTCAGCGGTTCCTCGCCGCGTGCCAGGCGACGTGCGTTTTCCAGTTTCAACTGGCGCGCCTCGATGGCGGCCTGCTGGCTGCGGCGCTTGGCTTCGTTCAGGGAAACCCGGGTTTCCTTCATCAGTTCCTGGGACAGCTGCAGGCGTTCGCGGGTGAACACGAAGTCTGGGTTCTGCGCGGCGCGGGCGTCATGGCGGGCCTTGAGGTCTGCCAGGAACGGCTTGAACGGATCGCTTTCCGGGCGAATCGCCGGATGGATGCGGTCCCAGGGCATCGCCTCGGGCAGGGCGCTTTCGCCGATCTCGTCGGTGTCCACCTCGGAGGGGTAGCTGATGTCCGGCACCACACCCTGGTGCTGGGTGCTTTGCCCGGACACCCGGTAGAACTTGGCCAGGGTCAGCTTGAGCTCGCCGTGGTTGAGCGGCTGGATGCTCTGCACGGTGCCCTTGCCGAAGGTCTGCACGCCGATAATCAGCGCGCGGTGATAGTCTTGCATGGCGCCGGCGAAGATCTCCGAGGCCGAGGCGGACAGGCGGTTGACCAGCACGGCCATCGGCCCGGTGTAGTAGGCGCCGGGATTCTCGTCCGCCAGTACATCGACGCGGCCATCGCTGTTGCGCACCAACACGGTGGGCCCTTGCTCGATGAACAGGCCGGTCAGCTCGGTGGCTTCCTGCAGGGAGCCACCGCCGTTGTTGCGCAGGTCGATGACGACGCCATCCACCTTCTCCTGCTTCAACTCGGTCAGCAGCTTCTTCACGTCGCGGGTGGTGCTCTTGTAGTTCGGATCGCCGGCCCGGTAGGCCTTGAAGTCCAGGTAGAACGCCGGAATCTCGATGACGCCGAGCTTGTAGCTGCGGCCCTCGTGCTCCAGGTTCAGCACCGATTTCTTGGCCGCCTGCTCCTCCAGCTTCACCGCCTCGCGGGTCAGGGTCACGATGCGGCTGGTCTGGTCATTCGGCGCGTTGCTGGCCGGAATGATCTCCAGGCGGACCTTCGAGCCCTTGGGGCCGCGGATCAGCTTGACCACTTCATCCAGGCGCCAGCCGATCACGTCGACCATCTCGTCGTTGCCCTGGGCCACGCCGACGATGCGGTCGGCAGGCACCAGCTGCTTGCTCTTCTCGGCCGGGCCGGCGGGCACCAGGCGAACGATCTTGACCATCTCGTTGTCGCTTTGCAGCACCGCGCCGATGCCCTCCAGCGACAGGCTCATGTTGATGTCGAAGTTTTCGGCGTTGTCGGGCGAGAGGTAGCTGGTGTGCGGGTCGTAGGTTTGCGCGAAGGCATTGATGTAGGCCTGGAAGATGTCCTCGCTGCGCGTCTGGTTCAGTCGGGTCAGCTGGTTCCGGTAGCGCTTGGTCAGCAATTCCTGGATGGCCGCGGGCTCCTTGCCGGCGATCTTCAGACGCAGCACCTCATCCTTGACCCGTTTGCGCCACAGGTCGTCCAGCTCGGCGCGGTCGCGCGCCCAGGACGCCGTCTCGCGGTCGATTTCCAGTTCTTCATCGATCGTGAAGTCCAGGCTGTCGATGTTCTCGAGCAGGCTCAGGGCGTACTCGATGCGCTGGATCAGCCGCTCCAGATGGCGCTGGTAGATGGTGAAACCGGGCTCCAGCTGCCCTTCCTTAAGGAAGTCATCGAACTGCAGGCGCCAGGGCTCGAACTCGGCGATATCGTCGGCGGTGAAATAGCTGCGCGCCGGATCGAGCAGCTTGATGTAGCTGTCGTAGATCTTGGCCGAGCGGGCGTCGTCCAGTGGGGGTTTGTTGTAGTGGTGACGGCGCAGCAACTCGACGACGTTGAGGCTGGCGATCACCTGGTTGCGGTCGGGCTTGAGGCTGGCCCAGTCGAGATCGGTGGTCTTGGCCTGCAGGGGCAGGCTCAGGCCCATCACCAGGGCCAGGGCCGCACCGCCAAGCAGGCGCGGGAGAGTGGGTCGACGCAAGGACAAGTGATAACGCATAGTAGGCCGTCTATTGATACCGGTTTCGCACGAAACCGGCGTAATGGCGCGAAAGCCCGGCATCGTCCGGGCTCGATGTGAGAGTCACTATGGAGGCAGCGTGAAGGCATTGCAAGGTATCGAGGGACGCGTGGAGTGGGCCGAACGGAGCAGTGAACCGTGCGGTTCCGGGCAGATTCGCATCCGTGTGGCCGCGGCAGGGCTTAACCGTGCCGATCTGTTGCAGCGGGCCGGTCACTACCCGGCGCCGCCCGGCGCCAGTGACATCCTCGGCCTGGAATGCGCCGGGGTGGTCAGCGAGGTGGGCGCCGGCAGTCCGTGGCGGGTGGGCGATCGGGCCTGCGCACTGCTGGCCGGCGGTGGCATGGCCGAAGAGGTGGTGGTGCATGCCGGGCATGCGTTGCCGGTACCCGACGGACTGAGCCTGGCCGAAGCCGCAGCGCTGCCGGAGGTGTATGCCACCGCCTGGCTCAACCTGTTCCAACTGGCCCGCCTGCAACCGGGCGAGAAGGCGCTGATCCATGCCGGCGCCGGCGGGGTCGGCTCGGCGGCCATCCAGCTGTGCCAGGCATTCGGCAATCCCTGCTGGGTGAGCGTCGGCTCGGCCGATCGCCTGGCCTATTGCGAGAGCCTCGGCGCCCAGGGCGGTGTGCTGCGCGGCGAGAATCTGGACAGCCTGAAGGACTTCGCGCCGTTCGACGTGATCCTCGATCCGGTGGGCGCCAGCTATGCGGCGCTGAACCTCAGTCTGATCGCCCTGGATGGCCGCTGGGTGGTCATCGCCATGATGGGCGGGCGTCGCGCCGAGCTGGACCTGGCCAAGTTCCTGGCCAAGCGCGTGCAGATCACCGGCTCGACGCTGCGCAACCGCGACGATGCCTTCAAGGCGGCGCTGATTGCCGAACTGCGCGACAAGGTCTGGCCGCTGTTCGCCGAAAAGCGGCTGGCGCCCCAGCTGGAGCGGACCTTCCGTGCCGATCAGGCCGAGGAAGCCTTCGCGCTGCTGGAGAGCAACCAGGTGAATGGCAAGATCGTGCTGCTGCTCGACGACAGTCTCTAGTCGAGAGGCCTCCAAAGTCTTTGAAACCGCAGGTTTCGGTAGGTTGGTCAACGCGTCGCGTTGGCCAACCTCGGGCCCGCCAGTCGGCGGCCGGAACAGCGCCGACCGCCACTACGCTCCGGGCCGCGCTTTGCGGCTGGCATCACATCAGTGCGCTTTACCCCTCCAGCTCGCGAACCGCCTCCGGGGCGATCTCCAGCGCCACGGAGCGGCCGCTGGGCAACAGGTCCCCGGCGGAGCGGTTGAGCACATCCACGTACAGTTCCACACCGCGACTCTCCACGTGGTAGCGAATGACGTTGCCAAGCAGGCTGTGGCTGCGGATCAGCCCGCTGAGGTCGCCGCTGCCCAGGCGGATGGCTTCCGGGCGGATCGCCACGCGACGGTTCATCGGGCGGCCGAGCAGGCGCCCGGCCGCTTCGGCATCCAGCAGGTTGTAGTGGCCGATGAAGCCGGCGGCGAAGGCGCTGGCCGGCTCGGTATACAGGGCCTCGGCGCTGCCGCTCTGGACGATGCGTCCGGCGTCCATGAGCAGGATGCGATCCGAAAGGGTCAGCGCCTCCTCCTGGTCGTGGGTGACGAACAGCGTGGTCAGGCCCAGTTCCCGCTGGATACGGCGGATTTCCTCGCGCAGGTGTTTGCGAATGCGCGCATCCAGCGCCGACAGCGGCTCATCGAGCAGCAGCAGGCGTGGCCGCGTGACCAGCGAACGGGCCAGGGCGACGCGCTGGCTCTGGCCGCCGGACAGCTGCTGCGGATAGCGGTCAGCGAGCGCTTCCAGCTCCACCAGGGCCAGCACCTCGGCGACGCGCCGTGCGCTTTCCGCGCGCGGCACCCTTTGCATGCGCAGGCCGAACGCCACGTTCTGGGCCACCGTCATGTTGGGAAACAGCGCATAGCTCTGGAACACCATGCCGATGCCGCGCTTCTGGGGCGGCAGGGGCAGCAGGTCCTGGCCGTCCAGCCGGATCGTGCCGCCGTCCACCTCGGTCAGGCCCGCCACGCAGCGCAGCAGGGTGGATTTGCCACAGCCCGAGGGGCCGAGCAGGGTGACGAATTCGCCCTGCTCGAGGGTGCAGTCGATGTCGCTGAACACCGGTGTGGCGCCGTAGCGCTTGTGCAGTCCCTGAATGACCAGAAAGCTCATGGCAGATCCTTGTTCAGGCGGTTGGCCGCCCAGGTGAACAGCAGCACGAAGAAGAAATAGGAGATCACCAGGGCGCTGTTGAAGTGGCCGCTGCTGTTGCGCATGTTGTTCAGGTACACCTGCAGGGTCTCGTAGCGGGTGCCCACCAGCAGATTGGCGAACACGAATTCGCCAAACAGGAAGGAGAATGACAGGAACAGGGCGACCATCACCCCCTTGCGCAGGTTGGGCAGGATCACCAGAAACGCCGCCTGCCAGGTGCTGGCGCCGTGGATGCGCGCGGCATCCATCAGGTCGCGCAGGTTCAGCGACAGGAGGTTGTTGCTGATCGCCCGGTACATGAACGGCAGGGCCACGGTGAAATAGCAGCCGATGAGGATCCAGGGCGTGCCCACCAGGGGTACCGGGCCGCCGCCGTAAAGCTGCAGCAGTCCCACGGCGGAGACCACCGGCGGGATAGCGAAGGGCAGCAGGATGAGCACGTTCATCAGGCCGTCCAGGCGCGGGAAGTGGTAATGCACCACGAACAGCAGCGGCAGGATCAGCACCACCGACAACAGCAGGGCGCCGAAGCACACCAGCAGCGAATGGCCGAAGGCGTTCAGGAAGCGGGCATCGCTCCAC
The DNA here is from genome assembly GCF_000647775.1 of Pseudomonas sp. RL. NCBI lineage: Bacteria > Pseudomonadati > Pseudomonadota > Gammaproteobacteria > Pseudomonadales > Pseudomonadaceae > Pseudomonas > Pseudomonas sp. RL. Next base: position 14,592 of record NZ_JBOY01000053.1, read on the forward strand.
AGCGCCAGGTACCACTTGAGGGTCAGCCCGCTGGGCAGGATGGTGGCCGACCAGCTGGTGGACACCGAATAGAGCAGGGTGCCGGCCAGGGGCAGCAGCAGGATGAGAAACAGCAGCCAGACCACCAGCCGGTGATACAGCGCCGCTGCTCGGCGTTCAGCGCGCGCCATGGTAACTCCTCCTCAGCAGCCACTGATGTACCAGGGTGATGAACGCCATCAGGCCGACCAGCAACATGGCCAGGGCGCTGGCCAGCCAGGGGTCGAGGTTGATGTCGCCGGCCACCAGTGCGGCGATGCGAATGGGCACGATGTTGAAATTGCCGGTAGTCAGCGCATACACGGTGGCGTAGGCGCCCAGGGCGTTGGCCAGCAGGATGACGAAGGTGCCGACCAGCGCCGGCGTCAGCACCGGCAGGCCGATGTGCAGCCAGAAGCGCCAGGTCGGCGCGCCGAGCAAGGCGGCGGATTCGCGCCAGTCCTCGCGCAGGGCATCGAAGGCCGGGTAGAGCAGCAGCACCCCGAGGGGGATCTGGAAGTAGGTGTAGACGACGATCAGCCCGGTCTTGGAATAGAGATTGAAGTCCTCGATCCAGCCGATCTGGCGCAGCAGCAGGGTGAGCGCACCGTTGAAGCCCAGCAGGATGATAAAGGCGAAGGCCAGCGGCACTCCCGCGAAGTTGCTGGTCATGGTGGCGAAGGCGTTGACGAAGTCGCGCAGGCGCGAATCCACCCGATGCAGCGAATAGCTGCCCAGCAGGGCGATCAGCAGGCCGAACAGGCTCGACCAGAAGGACACCTGCAGGCTGTGGCTGATCGCCTGCCGATAAAAGCGCGACTCCAGGATGCGGGTGAAGTTGGCCAGGCTCCAGCCGTCGGCCGTCTGCAGGCTGTTGACCGCCACCCAGAGCAGCGGCGCGATCTGGAAGGCGAAGAACACCATCGCGAATGGCAACAGACAGAGCGCCGCCAGCCAGCGGCCGCGACGTGCGGCGCTCCACGGCGGCGCGCGGCGTGCAGAAGCCGTCATGGGCTGGCCGTGCTAGCGCATCTCGATGATCACGTGTTCCTGCCAGAGCTGCGGCAGCGCCCGGGAGGTCTTCTCCCAGGCAGCCGCGTCTCTGATCGGCTGGACGTTGGCGTACTGCTCGTTGGGTAGCAGCCTGGCCTGCACATCCGCCGGCAGGGTCAGGTGCTCGGCGCGGATGGGGCGGGCGTTGCCCTTGGCCAGATTGATCTGCCCGGCGTCGGAAAGGATGTACTCGCGGGCCAGCTTGGCGGCGTTGGGGTGCTTGGCGTACTTGTTGATGATGGTGGTGTAGCCGGAAATCACCGAGCCGTCGGAGGGGATCAGCACTTCGAAGCGGTTGGGGTCGATCTGCTCGCGATAGCCCAGGCCGTTGAAGTCCCAGACCACGCCGACTTCCACCTCGCCCTTTTCCAGGGTCTGGATGGTGGGGTTGGCCAGCGACAGCCGGCCCTGACGGGCAATGTCGGCGAAGAAGTCCAGGCCCGGCTGGATGTTCTTCTCGTCGCCGCCGTTGGCGAGGGCCGCTGCCAGCACACCGTTCACCGCCTGGGCAGCGGAACTGACGTCGCCAATGGCCACCTTGTAGCGGCCGGTTTTCAGCTCGGCCCAGGAACGGGGCACCTCCTTGACCAGCTGCGTGTTGACGATGAAGGCAATGGAGCCGGTGTAGGCCAGCATCCAGTGGCCGTCCTCATCCTTGGCCCATTCGGGAATCTGCGCCCAGGTGCTCGGCTTGTAGGGCTGGGTGACGCCCTGCTGCACGGCGATGGGGCCGAACGCCGCGCCCACGTCGCCGATGTCGGCGGTGGCGTTGTTCTTCTCGGCGGCGAACTTGGCGATCTCCTGGGCCGAGCTCATGTCGGTATCGCTGTGTTCCAGACCGTACAGGCGCTTGAGGTCGGCCCAGGTGTCCTTCCAGTTGGCCCAGCTGTCCGGCATGCCCACGCTATCCACGCGACCCTCGGCGCGCGCAGCCTGTTCCAGCTGTGCCAGGTCCTGGGCGTTGGCCGGATTGCCTACGGCCAGCGCCGCGCTCATCAGAGAAACCAGTAGCAGTCGTTTCATCGTGCAGCTCCTTGCAGGGGTGAGTCCTTGGGGCGGTACCGCCACTGTGGCGGCCCTGGATGACCGGTGAATGACAGGCGGGGCGTTGGCAAAGCGTAGACCAGGCTGGACCGCGTTCAGCCCGTTGTCGCTGCACCATAGAGGTGCGCCGGATAATGGCGAAGGGCCGCTAAAGCACCGAAAAGGAACGAAAAACCATGCAAAAGTGCCCGTAACCCTTTGTTTTTTAAGGTGGCACGCTTGCTGCTATGAGGTGTTCAGCGCGGTGTTCGAAATACTGGCCGCGCGTATCCCTAGACGTGGAGAACATCATGCAAGCCTTGGGTATTACGCTGGGTGCAATGCTGGGTGTGCTGTCGGTCGGCATCGCTCAGGCATCGGAAACCTTCGTTCCGGAAGTATTGACGGTCGAGAAGGCCATCAAGCCGGGCGCGAACGTCTTCGTTCTGGATCAGAGCTGGAAGGGAGCCAGTCGCATCAACGTGCTGTCGGCCGATGACCTTGAGCACAAGGGCATCCTGAGCGTCGGTATCACCGGCCAGATGGTCTACAGCAAGGATCGCAAGACGGCCTACGCCATGTCGGCGTATGCCACTCGCATCACCTACGGTCCGACCGAAGCGGTGCTGCAGGAGTTCGATGTCGACACGCTCACGCTCAAGCGCGAGGTGATCATTCCCGAGAAGATGGCGCAGGTCGCGCCCTCCAGCGCCGTGCTGGCGCTGTCCGGTGACGAGCGCTTCGCCTTCGTGCAGAACGCCACGCCGGCCACTTCGGTGACCGTGGTGGATCTGCAGGCCGGCAAGTTCCTCACCGAGATCCCGACCCCGGGCTGCTTCGGCATCTTCCCGACCCCGGCGGGCAGCCGCTTCACCACCGTGTGCGGTGACGGCACCCTGGCCACCTTCGAGGTCAAGGCCAATGGCGAAGCCTCCGCCCCGGCGCGCAGCGCCAAGCTCTTCGATCCGGATGCCGACGCCCTGTTCATCGTGCCCGAGCGGGTTGGCCAGGACCTGGTGTTCCCGTCCTTCAAGGGCAACCTGTACCGCGTCTCCGACAGCGGCAAGGCGCCGAAGCTGGTCGAGAAGTTCTCGGTAGTGGAGGGCATCGACGGCGACTGGGCGCCGGGTGGCGTCGATGTGTCCGCCTACAACGCGGCTCACAACGTGCTGTTCCTGACCATGCACTCCGGTGCCCAGGAGGGCAGCCACAAGAACGGTGCCGAGGAGCTGTGGGCGATTGACCTCAAGCGCAAGCAGGTCCTGTACCGCTCGGTGGTTCCGCATTTGGCCTCTATTGCCGTCACCAATGGCAAGCAGCCGGTGCTGTTCGGCCTGAATGAAGACAGTGAACTGATCCGCTACGCGATCGACCCGCAGGCCCGCTTCGCCGCCAAGCCGACCCACACGGTGGAAGGCGTGGGTGAGTGGACCGTGTACGCAGTTACCGGCGAGTAAGTGCCATGAATGCCTCTGTCCTTCATCTGGCAGCCCTGGCCGCGGTGGTCTTCCTGGCGCTGCTGTTCCTGCGAGCCGCTTGGCACAAGGCGGCTGACTACGGGCGCTTCGTTGGCTTCGTGGCCGACTACCGCCTGGTCCCCGACGCGCTGTTGGGCGTGGCCAGCCGCCTGCTGGTCGCCGCCGAGTTCGCCGTCGTGGCCCTGCTGGTCTGGCCGCCGCTGGCGGTCTGGGGGGCAGTGGGCGCGCTGGTGCTGCTGGGGCTGTATGCCCTGGGCATCGCTGTGAACCTGCTGCGCGGTCGCACTCGCATCGAGTGTGGCTGCGGCGGGGCGGCGCAGCCGCTGTCCTGGCTGCTGGTGGTGCGCAACGGGGTGTTGATGGCGCTGGCCGGTCTGGCCCTGTCGATCCCCTACACGCTCGCTGGTGTGCTGGAAACCGCTGTTGCGCTGCTGGCAGGCGCGTTGGCCTTCAGCCTCTACGTCATCGCCGAACAGGTGATGGCGAATCCGGGCCCCCTGTTGTTGGCACGCAAGGCCAACTCGCTTTCCCAACCGAACTGAAGAAGAAGCCGTCCCATGTCCTTACTTATCTTCGCCGTCTGTGTGCTCACTGTGCTGGTCCTGGCACTGATCGTCATGGTCTTCGCCCTGGCCCGCCAGATCGGCATCCTGTTCGAACGTATCTCTCCCGTCGGCGCCATGGTCAATGACAGCGGGCCGAAGCTGGGCGAGGTGTCTCCCGCCTTCAACCTGCCGAGCCTGACCGGCGGCCTGGTGCAGATCGGTGCGGTTTCTCCGAAACACACCCTGATCTTCTTCCTGTCGCCGACCTGTCCGATCTGCAAGAAGCTGCTGCCGGTGCTTGCGTCCATTCGCCAGAGCGAAACCTGGCTGGACGTGGTGCTGGCCAGCGATGGCGAGGAAGCGCGTCACCGCGACTTCATCGCCCGTGCCGAGCTGGAGCAGTTCCCCTACGTGATCTCCGAGCAGCTGGGCGTGACCTTCCGGGTGGCGCGTCTGCCGTTCGCGGTCCTGCTCGATGGCGAAGGTGTGGTCAAGGCCAAGGGTCTGGTCAACACCCGCGAACAGCTGGAAAGCCTCTTCAACGCCGCCGAAACCGGTTACGCGTCGATCCAGGACTTCGCCAGCCGTACCGCACATTCCTGATCCCCCGTGGAGTCATCAATCATGTCCAAGTTCTTTGATCGCCTGTTCACCGTCATCGACAAGACCGCCGAAGCCGGCGCGCGAAAGACGGCCATGCAAACCGGTCGCCGCTCCTTCCTGGCCAAGGCCGGCGTGGCGCTGGCCGGTACCATGGCCATGCCGCTGTTGCCGTTCGACCGCTCCCTGGGCGGCCTGGCGATGGCCGCCACCGGCGCCGGTGGCGACGTCAATGACGAATACAGCTGTGACTACTGGCGCCACTGCGCCCTGGACGGCAACCTGTGCAGCACCTCCGGCGGCACCATGACGTCCTGCCCGCCCGGCAGCGAAGCGTCCAAGGTAGCCTGGGTCGGAACCTGCCGTAACCCCAACGACGGCAAGGACTACCTGGTCTCCTACAACGACTGCTGCGGCAAGGCCTCGGTGGCCAGCTCCACCTTCTGCTTCCGCAGCGAGCGCGAGCGTCCCGGCTACCGCATGGGTCTGCACAACGACATCAACTGGTGCATGGCCAACACCAACAAGGGCTACCACTGCACGGTGTCGGTGGTGGTGGGGCTGGCCGATGCGTGATCTGGCTGTAAAAGGCGGGGCGCTCTGCGCCCTGCTGCTGGCCCTGGGCGGTACTGCCCAGGCCAGTGAAGCGTTGTTCCAGAAGCACTGCGCCAGCTGTCATGGCGCCAGTGCCGAAGGCATCCCCGGACTGGCCCCGCCGCTGGCGCATCCCGCGCTGTGGCAGGGCCTCGGCGAGCAGGCTCCGCAGTATCTCACCGGCGTGATGGCATCCGGCATGAGCGGCAAGCTCACCGCCATGGGCCAGCTGTACATCGGCCTGGTGATGCCGCCGCAAAGCAACCTGCCCAGCGACGAGCTGGCGCAAGTGGCCAGCTACCTGTTGAAGCTCAACGGTGTGCCGGCCTCGGTGAGCGCGGCGGATGTGGAGCAGGCGCGCAGTCCGGCTCAGACCCATGCGCAACTGCGTGCCCTGCGGCCGCAGAATCTGTAAGCGAGGTAGCACTATGCAACGGTGGCAGTCGTGGGTGGTAGCGATGTGGCTATCACTGGCTGCCCCCGTGCTGTCGGCCCAGGAGTATTCGGCATCGGTCAACTATCAGTTGCGCTGCGCCGGATGCCACGGGCAGGACGGCATGGGGGTTCCAGCGGGTGGCATCCCGCCGTTTCCCAAGTATGTCGATGGCTTCTTCTCGACCGAGAACAGCCGCCTGTACCTGATGCACGTGCCGGGCATCAACGGTGCCAGTCTCACGGATCGCGAGATCGCCGCGGTGATGAACTATGTGGGCGAACGCTGGGGCGAGCCCGGTGCACGCAAGCCGTTCACGGCAGAGGAAGTGACGGCACTGCGAGCCAGGCCCGTGGAGGATGTGGTGGCGCTGCGCCGCGATGTTACGGAAGAGCTGAACCTCGCGGGCTACGAGGTTCCGGATTATCCCTGGCCGTGACGTTTTGAACCTTAGGGCGGTCAAGGCGCAGCCTTGGCCGCCGTGGTGGCCAAGGCATAGCGTTGACCACCCTGCGCAGTCAGCGCCAGTCGAGAATGTCCCAGCCCTGCGCCTCGGCGTGGGCGCGCAGGGTCGCATCCGGGTTGACGGCGTGCGGGACGTCGACCGCGCAGAGCAGCGGCAGGTCGTTCTGCGAATCCGAATAGAAGTGACAGGTTTCGGCGGGCCGGCTTTGCTGGCGTTTCCAGGCGTGCAGCGCTGCGATCTTGCCTTCCCGGTAGGTGAGGATGCCCTGGGTGAGGCCGGTGTAGCGACCGTCTATCACCTCCATGTCGGTGCCCAGCGCGTGCTGGATGTCCAGCTGCGCGCAGATGGCTTCGACCAGGAAGCGCTGCGTGGCGGAGATCACCAGGATCTGGTCACCGGCTTCGCGATGGCGCTCCAGGCACTGCAGCGCCTCGGCATAGAACAGCGGCGCGATCACCTCGACCGCGAATCGATCAGCCAGCGCCCGGCATTCGGCGGGCGTGCGACCGGCCAGCGGTTGCAGGGTGAAGGCCAGGTAGTCTTCCAGCGTCAACTGGCGCTCGGCATACAGCCGTACCATCGCCTGCTCGCGCGGCACGAACTGTTCCAGATCCAGCCAGCCCTGCGCGCCCAGGTAACGGCCCCAGAGGCTGGGGCTATTGCCGGCGATCAGGGTTTCGTCCAGATCGAAGATCGCCAGCGCCATCAGGCCAGCTCGGCGCTGTTGTAGAAGGCGGTCAGCACCTTCACCAGATGCTCCAGATCCTGGCTGCCGGCCAGCTCGCGGATCGAGTGCATGGCGAAGGTCGGCAGACCGATGTCCACCGTCGGCACGCCCAGGCGGCTGGCGGTGATCGGGCCGATGGTCGAGCCGCAACCCATGTCGCTGCGGGTCACGAAGCTCTGCATCGGCACTTCGTTCTCCAGGCACAGGTGGCGGAAGAAGCCGGCGGTTTCGCTGCTGGTGGCGTAGCGCTGGTTGCTGTTCACCTTGATCACCGGGCCGGCGTTGAGCTTCGGGCCGTGGTTGCCGTCGTGCTTGTCCGGGTAGTTCGGATGCAGGCCGTGGGCGTTGTCGGCGGAGATCAGCAGCGAGCGCTGGGTGATGCGCACCAGGTCCTCGCCGGCGGCGAAGGCGCGCTGCAGGGTCTGTTCCAGGAACGGGCCATCGGCGCCGCAGCAGGAGGTAGAGCCCACTTCCTCGTGGTCGGTGCACACCAGCACGCAGCTCTGCTCGTCGTCGGCGGCCAGCAGCGCCTGTAGGCCGGCGTAGCAGGACAACAGGTTGTCCAGGCGCGCGCCGGCGATGAAATCGCCATGCAGGCCCACCACGGCGGCGGGCTGGGTGTCGTACAGGCTGAGCTCGAAGTCGAGGATGATGTCGGCGGTCAGCTCATGCTCGCGGCTCAGCTGGTCGGCCAGCAGGGCGCGGAAATCGTAGGGCTCGGCGCCGGCGATCTGGGCGAGGATCGGCGGCAACTCGTTCTGCGCGTTGATCGCCCAGCCCTGGTTGGCCTCGCGATTGAGGTGGATGGCCAGGTTGGGAATGACCGCGATGGGCGCCTGGAAGTCGATCAACTGGCTTTCCACCCGGCCGTCGCGGCGGAAGGTCACGCGGCCGGCCAGCGACAGGTCGCGGTCGAACCAGGGCGCCAGCAACGCGCCGCCGTAGACCTCCACGCCCAGTTGCAGGAAGCCGTGACGCTGCATCTCGGGCTGCGGCTTGACGCGCAGGCAGGGGCTGTCGGTGTGCGCGCCGACCAGGCGCAGGCCACCTTCCAGCGGGCTGCGGGTGCCGGCTTTGAAGGCGATCAGCGAGGAATCGTTGCGGGTGACGTAGTAGCGGCCGCCCGGCTCGCACTGCCAGGGCTGGCGTTCATCCAGCGGCTGGTAGCCAGCGGCTTCGAGTCGCTGGGCGAGGGTGGCGGTGGCATGGAAGGGGGTGGGTGACGCCTTGAGGAAATCGATCAGACCTTGGGTGAGCTCAGCACGCATGACGGACTCCGAACAACAGTGGCGGCAGTGTATCGGATTTGTCCGCGGCTGAGGCGCGGCACAGGCTCAGATGATCTTGTTGCGCAGCTTGTCCGCCGCCTCGCGCAACGCCTCGATCACATGCTCCTTGTCGAGCTGCTGCAGGCTGTTGGTGTCCAGGTACATGGAGAAGCCGGGCAATTCGTGCTCGATGAAGCTGGGCGAGGCGCCCAGGTCGCGGCGGAAGTCGATCACCTGGTAGATGTGGATCGGCCGGGCGAAGCCCTTGACGGTGATCTGTCCCTTGTCGCGGCACATGATCACGTCCTTCACCAGTGAATAGGTTTCGTGGGAAATGAGGATCTCGCCGATCTCCGCCGCGTTCTCCAGGCGGCTGGCCAGGTTCACCTCGCGGCCGATGATGGTGTAGTCCATGCGCGTTTCCGCGCCGAAGTTGCCCACCGTGCAGTAACCGGTGTTCAGGCCCATGCGGATTTCCAGCGGCTTGGTGATGCCCTGGGCGCGCCATTGCTGGCGCAGCACCTTCATGTGCTTGCGCATGGCGATGGCCATGGACACCGCCGCCACGGCATCCTTGCGCGCCCCTTCGGTGGTCGGGTCGCCGAAGAACACCATCACGCAGTCGCCGACGAACTTGTCGATGGTGCCGCCGTACTTGAGGGCGATCTTTGACATGTCGTTGAGGTAGGTGTTGAGCAGGTCGGTGAGCTGCTCGGCCTCCAGCTCCTCGGAGAGTTCGGTGAAGCCCTTGATGTCCGAGAAAAACACCGTGAGTTTCTTGCGCTGGGTTTCCAGGCACACGCTCTTGCGGCCGCTGAAGATGGATTCCCAGATCTGCGGCGACAGGTACTTGGACAGGCTGCGTGCCAGCCGCGCGGCCTTTTCCTGTTCGCGCTGGATCTCGCTGCGTGCCAGGTAGAGCTTTAGGCTCTGCTGGTGCACGAAATAGGCGGTGATGCAGATGTACAGGCCGCTGGACAGGATGCTCACCAGCACCACCAGCGGCGGGGTGTCCAGGTGCAGTTCCGGCGGCCGGTGGTAGGCGTAGCCCAGCGCCGTGAGGCCGGCTACCAGCAGGGTCATCAGGAATGACAGCACGCCGCCGCCGATCATGGCGCTGAAGCCGAGGATCAGCAGGATCATCAGCGCGGGGATGGCCGACAGGCCAAGCAGCACCAGGGCGAAGCCGGCATGCAGGGCATCCAGGAGCAGCAGCGCCTGGTCGGTTCGTTGCGGGTTGCGCCGGTGGAACGGGCGGCTCAGCAGGTGGGCCAGCTGGGGGTACAGCAGGGTGTAGGGCACCATCCAGAGGATTTCCTGCGGGCAGTGCTGCACATAGGTGCCGGTTACGACGGTGGCGGCCACAGTGAGGTAGGCGAGCACACGGGAGTAGTAGTCGCGAAGGGGCAGGAGGCTTCCCCGGGAACCGGACACGATGGCGGACTTGATAGGCACGACGTTTCCCTGTGTACGCTACTGCAAAGCCAGGTGCCGGATCATAACCAAGCGGAAGGAAGGGGCCAAGCGGTGCGACGTGCCGCGCCAGCCTTTGGGCCGCCCTCCGCACCCTTGCCGGTCGTCGTGGTCTATTGGCCCGGGCGCAAGGAAAGGAGGGCGGGCGATGCGGCGGTGGCGCTGGGTGCTGATGCTGGTGGGGAGCGGCCTGCCCCTGTTCTTGCAGGCTGACGAACAGACCCTGTTCAGCTTCGTTCGCCCGCTGGATGTGGTGCAGGTGTCCACCGAGGATGCCTGGTTCCCGGAACTGACCGCGGAAACCACCCCGGAGGGCGCCATCCTGCGACGCCTGAGCTTCAACAATGCCGCGCAGCCGACGATGTCGCTCGAACCGCAGGACGGCGTCTGGGACTGGACCGGCCAGCGCACCATGACCCTGCGCCTGCGCAACGCGATGGAGTGGGACCTGACCCTGCATGTGCGTATCGAAAGTGGCGATGGCCAGGCGCTGGAGGCGCGGATCGGCCTGCCAACCGGGCCGACGCAGACCCTCGCCGTGCCCCTGCAGGCCACCTCGCCGGAGGCCTGGGGCATGCGCGCCGGTCCGCCTATGCCCTGGTCGCAGGGCGGCCGGCGCTTGCTGGTGGCCACCCAGGTGCAGGGGGAGATCAGCCTGGATCGGGTGCGCGCGGTCAAGGTCTACCTGCGCAATCCCGATGTGCCGCAGCACATCCTGCTCGGCCAGTTCGGCGTCAGCGCCAGCGATGAGCTGGTGACCGCCTACCAGGGGCTGGTCGATGGCTATGGCCAGTACACCCGGCGCGCCTGGGGCGACAAGATCAACGCTGACAGCCAGCTGCGCCGTCTGCTCGACAATGCCAGCGCGGCGCTGGACAGCTGGAACCGCCAGTTGCCTGAGCGTGATCGTTTCGGTGGCCTGCGCGGCGGTGCGCGCTTCGAGGCCACCGGCTTCTTCCGCACCGAGAAACAGGCGGAGCGCTGGTACCTGGTGACACCGGACGGCCACCCGTTCTTCTCGCTGGGGGTCAATGCGGTGAGCCGCCAGCACAGCCAGACCTACGTGCAGGGGCGCGAAGTAATGTTCCAGTCGCTGCCGGCGCCCCATGAGCCGCTGGCGCTGTTCTATGGCCAGGGCGACAGCCGCACCGGTGTGATGGCTACGCGCGAGCGGCAGTTCGCCCACGGTCGCTGGTTCGATTTCTACAGCGCCAACCGCTACCGCGCCCAGGCCGAGCAGGCCTGCGAGCGCCACGAGCCCTGTGCACCCTGCCGGACGCGGCAATCGCTGCCCGACGCCGAGCGCCGCGACGAGACCGCCTGCCTCGTCCTGCGCACCCAGGCGGTGAACGCCCTGTGGCCCGAACAGACCCTGGCACGCCTGCAGGCCTGGGGCTTCAACACGCTGGGCAACTGGAGCGATGCGGAGCTGCACGAACAGCCGCGCATGCCCTATGTGCTGCCGCTGTCCATTGCCGGTGACTACGCCAGCATCCCCACCGGCCACGACTGGTGGGGTGCCATGCCCGACCCGTTCGATCCGCGTTTCGCGATGGCCGCCGAGCGCGCGGTGGCCATTGCCGCGCGCGGGCGGCGCGAGGATCCGTGGCTGATCGGCTACTTCGTCGACAACGAACTGCCCTGGGCGGCGCCTGGTGACACGCCCCAGGCCCGCTACGCGCTGGCCTACAACACCCTGCGCCAGACCACCGATGTGCCGGCCAAACGCGCCTTCCTGAAACAGCTGCGCGACCGCTACCGCAACCAGCAGGGGCTGGCGGCCGCCTGGGGCATCGAGCTGCCGGCCTGGGAGCTGATGGAGGACCCCGGCTTCGAGGCGCCGCTGCCCGACCCGGCCCATCCGGCCATCGAAGACGATCTGCGGCGCTTCCTGGCGCTGTACGCCGACACCTACTTCCGCACCGTCGCCGAGGCGCTGGCCTGGCATGCGCCGAACCACCTGCTGCTGGGCGGGCGCTTCTCCATCGCCACGCCGGAAGCGCTGGCCGCCTGCGCGCGCTATTGCGATGTCCTCAGCCTCAACACCTACACGCGTGCACCCCAGCAGGGCCAGGATTTCACCGCGCTGCACGCGTTGAACAGGCCGGTCCTGATCGCTGAGTTTTCCTTCGGCTCGCGGGATCGCGGGCCCTTCTGGCCGGGGCCGCTGGAGGTGCCAGGCGAAACCGCGCGAGGCGCCGCCTATGCACACTTTCTCGAGCGGGCCCTGCAGGAGCCGGTGATTGTCGGCCTGCACTGGTTCCAGTATCTGGACCAGCCGGTGACGGGCCGCCTGCTGGACGGCGAGAACGGCCATGTCGGCCTGGTGGCCATCACCGACGTGCCGTTCGACGGCTTCGTCGACGCCGTGCGTCGCGCCAACCTGCGCCTGCTGCGCCGCTGGCTGCCCCCGGCCGAGCGCACGGCGCCATAACCGCCGTCCCCTATACGCCGTCGGCCCGCCTAAGGCCGGCCCTGCAGGGTTGCTGCGCACAAACTTGCCGCACGCGCCGCGCCGCGCCGACAATACCGCCCATCCAATCGATACCCCGGAGTGCGAGCGTGCAGATCCAAGGCTATTTCGACCTGCGTTTCGAGGCGGTTCGCGACGCGTTCGCCGCTCTGTTCGACAATCCCGGTGAGCGCGGCGCGGCGCTCTGCGTGCAGGTCGCCGGCGAGACGGTCGTGGACCTGTGGGCCGGCCCTGCGGACAAGGACGGCCAGGAAATGTGGCAGCAGGACACCCTGCTCAACCTGTTTTCCTGCACCAAGGCCTTCGCCGCCGTCGCGACCCTGCAACTGGTGGGTGAGGGCAAGCTGGAACTGGATGCTCCGGTGGCCCGCTACTGGCCGGAATTCGCCGCCGCCGGCAAGGAGCGCATCACCGTGCGCCAGTTGCTCTGCCACCAGGCCGGACTGCCCGCCATTCGCGCTCCGCTGTCGGGTGAGGCGCTGTACGACTGGCCAGCCATGTGCGCGGCACTGGCCGCCGAGGAGCCGTGGTGGACGCCGGGGACCGCCCACGGTTACGCGCCGATCACCTTTGGCTGGCTGGTTGGCGAGTTGCTGCGCCGTGTCGAAGGCCGCGAGCCGGGCGAGGTCATCGTTGCGCGCACCGCCAAACCGCTGGGTCTGGATTTCCATATCGGCCTGGACGACGCCGAATTTCACCGCGTGGCCCACATCGCCCGGGGCAAGGGACCCGTCGGAGACGAAGCCGCCCAGCGGCTGCTGCGCACCATCATGCGCGAGCCGCAGTCGCTCACCACCCGTGCCTTCACCAATCCGCCTTCCGTGCTGACCAGCACCAACCGCCCGGAATGGCGCCGCATGCACCAGCCAGCGGCCAACGGTCATGGCAATGCCCGCTCGCTGGCCGGCTTCTACACCGGCCTGCTGGAGGGTCGGTTGCTCGAGCCGGAGCTGCTCGCCGAGCTGACCCGTGAACATTGTCGGGGTGAGGACCGCACCCTGCTGACCTCCACCCGCTTCGGTCTCGGCTGTATGCTCGACCAGCCGGGCGTCGCCAATGCCACCTATGGTCTCGGACCGGGTACCTTCGGCCACCCTGGCGCTGGCGGCTCCGTCGGCTGCGCCGATCCGCAGCGGGAACTTAGCTTCGGTTTCGTGACAAATACATTGGGACCCTATGTGCTGATGGATCCGCGTGCGCAGCAGTTGGCCCGGGTGGTAGCCGCCTGTCTGGCCTGATCGGCCGATAGGCGAGCGATTTACGCAGTCTTTCAAGTGCTTACCGTCCGTCAGCTGGCTGGCGCCAATATCTTGCGTATTCCTCGCCTGCCGGCAAAATGCCACTGGCATGCCAATGAACGGGCGGTCTGAAACCGACTGCTGTTATCAACTTTTGTGCTAGGGCAACCGTCCATGAATATGAAAATGATCCACTCCGCGACCCTGATGCTCTGCATGGCTGTAGCGGGTTGCAGCTCCACGGGCAACACTGGCAGCGCGCGTCCCGAGGTCTCCCAGTCCTGGCTGGACAGCCAGGAAACCGCCCTGCGCACCGCAATGGCGGGCAGCAGCTTCACCCTCAGCCGCATCGACAACGCGCTGGTGGTGACCGCTCCGGCCGATACCACCTTCAACGCCGATCGCCCCGACATGCTGCTGCCGGCCAGCCTGAAACCCATCACCACCGTGGCCAAGCAGGTGGGTGGCAACACCGAAGCCGGCGTGCTGATCGTGGGTCACCTGGACAACACCCTGAACACCGAAGCCGCCGCCAAGCTGAGCCAGTCCCGCGCCCGCGCCGTGGCATCCATCTTCCGTCTGAGTGGTCTGAAGCACGATCGCCTGCAGGCGCTGGGTCTGGGCGGCGCCCAGCCGGTGGCCAGCAACGACAGCGCTGACGGCCGTGCCAAGAACCGTCGCGTGGAAATCCTGGTGACCGAGCAGAAGGCCCTGGCCGCCGTGGCTGCCGACTACCGCGCCAGCGCCACCAAGCTTGCAGCCAAGTAAGCGGCGTCTCGGTTAAGCTGGGGGCCGTTTCTACCTTCCGGAGACGACCATGTCCCCCAGCCTTGCCGATATGCGTCGCGAATACGTTCGCGACGGTCTCACCGAAGAACAGGCGCCGGCCGAACCGCTGGCCCTGTTCCGCACCTGGTTCGCCCAGGCCGTCGAAACCGAGCACCTGCCGGTCGAGCCCAACGCCATGACCCTGGCCACCGTGGATGCCAACGGTCGCCCGCATTGTCGGGTGCTGTTGCTCAAGGGCCTCGACGAACAGGGCTTCACCTTCTTCTCCAACTACGACAGCGCCAAGGGCGAGCAGCTCAGGGCCAATCCCTTCGCAGCCATGACCTTCTTCTGGCCAACCCTGGAACGCCAGGTGCGCATCGAAGGCCGCATCGAGCGGGTCAGCGCCGAGGAGTCAGATGCCTATTACCGTGTGCGTCCGCTGGGCAGCCGTCTCGGCGCCTGGGCCTCGCCGCAGAGCCGGGTGATCGCAGGGCGCCACGAGCTGGAACAGTTGCTGCGCGACACCGAGGAACGCTTCCGCGACCAGGAACCGCATTGCCCCGAGCACTGGGGCGGCTACCGTCTGGTACCGGAGCGCATCGAGTTCTGGCAGGGTCGGCCCAGCCGACTGCACGACCGCCTGAATTACCGCAGGGTCGGCGACGCCTGGGTGCGCGAACGACTGGCGCCGTAAGAGATCTTGTAGGGGGGGCTTCAGCCGCGACCGGGTGTGGGTCGCCACGGTGGACAAACAAGGCGTTGTCCACCCTACGAGGCTGCAGGGTTCTCGACTCATCGGCGGCCGGAAAGGCGCCGATCGCCCTGCAAACGCAGTCTGCCGAGCCTCGTGGCTAATGCTTCTGGCGGGCGGAGAGGGCAATCGCCAGTAGGATCAGCGCCCCGCCGGCCGCCATGCGCAGGGTGGGCTGTTCGTCGAACAGCCACCAGGCCACGGCGATGCCGTAGACCGGCTCCAGGGCGAAGACCAGCGCCGCGCTGCGCGCCTTGAGTACGCTCAGGCTGGCCACGAACAGGCTGTGGGCAATGGCCGTGCAGAACACGCCGAGCAGTCCCAGCCACAGCCAGTCCAGTGGCCTCACCGCTGGCAGCAGATGCCACGCCAGCGGCAGCAGGCACAGGGCGATGGTCAGGTTCTGCCAGAGTGCCGCCTGGAACGGGTGGATGCCCTTCACCGAGGCGCGGTTGGCCACCGACAGCAGGGCGAACAGCAGTCCGGATAGCACGGCCCACAGCAGCCCGGTGGTCTGTGTGCTGGCCAGTTCGAACTGGGGGGTCACCAGCAGCAGCCCGGCGCTCACCAGCACCAGAGTCAGCCATTCCATGCCCCGAATGCGCTCGCGGAACAGCAGCCCTTCCAGCAACACGGTGAAGGCCGGGAAACTGGCGAAGCCCAGGGTCGCCACGGCTACCCCGGACAGCTTCACCGCGTGGAAGAACGTCAGCCAGTGCCCGCCCAGCAGCAGGCCGCCACCGGCCAGCAGCAACAATTGGCGCCAGCCTGGCCGGGCATGCCGCCAGGCCAGCGGCAGCAGGCTGATCACCGCGAACAGCGCGCGTCCGAAGACGATCACCAGCGGTGCGGCGAGCGCCAGTTTGCCGAACACGCCGGTCAGGCCGAACGCCAGTGCGCCGATGTGCAGCCCGAGCAGGGCGCGTCGTGGGGTCATGGGGGCTCCGGTAGATAGGGCAAGGGTGGGTAGGGTAAGCGCTTTTGGTAGGCGCGGACCTGTCCGCGAGGCAGGCCGACACCTGGCCGGCCACACCGGGCGGCTCGCGAACAGGTTCGCTCCTACTGGTTCGTGCAGGGCTCGGGTTTCGGAAGCGGGCTATGTGCGGGCAGTGCTCGCCGCGCAGCGCGCATGAGCGCCACGGCCAGCAGTGCGCAGGTCAGCGCCCAGGCCACGGCCTGGCCATTGACGATTCCTTCCTGCCATAGCTCCAACGGGATGCCCAGCGCCAGCACGCCTGCCAGTAAACGCCCCTCGCGCGGGCGGATGGGGCGCGGGTGCAGCAGGAAGAAGATGGCCGGAAACAACAGCGCGTACCAGGGAAACCCACGATAACGGGCATCCAGCACCAGTCCGAGCATCAGCACCGCGCCGGCAAAACCGCTGGCCAGCAACAGCGGCGCGTCGAGCCATGGCCAGGTTCGGCGCCGTGCGGTGGCTGACAACGCCGCCTGGGCCAGCACCAGCAGATTGAGGCATATCAGTGTGGAACCCCACAGCCACTCCGCCGGGCTGCGGCTGATCACCGCGAGCTGTTGCGCCTGGAACGCCACGCAGCCCGCACCCAGTGCCGCCAGCGGCGGCAGCCAGAGCCGCGTACCCGGCCCGGCCAGCAACAGGGCCGCTCCGTACAGGGCCAGCGCGAGCGCGAGCCACACCGGCCAGTCCGGCAGGTTGGATACCGGCCCGCTCAGTACCCCCTTGTCGGCGCGATCGGCGTCGAACAGCCCCCAGTAGCCGCCCACGGTGCCTTCGCTGCGCCGCTTCCAGGGTTGATCGAAGGCTTCGATGAGGTTGTAGCGCCAGCCCTGGGCCTCGGCCTGTTGCACGAAGCCGCGAATGAAGCGCGCCTGGTTGAGTGGGCTGGGCACGGCGGTTTCCCGCTGCCGGCCCTGGCTGGGCCAGCCGGTTTCGCCAATCAGGATGTCCTTGGGAGCGAAACGTTGAACAAACTCGTCGTGAACACGGGCAGCCTCGTCCAGCGCGCTGTCGATGCCCTTGGGTTCGTCCTCCCAGTAGGGCAGCAGATGTACGGTAAGGAAATCCACCGCCGGGGCGATTTCCGGGTGGCGCAGCCAGAATTCCCACACATCCGCGTAGCTGACCGGTTGCGGCACGTTGTCGCGGACCCGCTCGATCAAGCGGGCCAGTTGCGCGGCGGTGACCTCACGACGCAGCAGGGTTTCATTGCCCACCAGCACCGCCCGGACCACATCGGGGTAGGCGCGGGCGGTCTCGATAAGCAGGCGGATCTCGGCTTCGGTATCCCGTGGATCGGCATTGACCCAGGCGCCCAGCAGGAGCGTGAGGCCGTGCTTGCGGGCCAGCGCCGGCAGGGCCTCCAGCCCGCTCATCGAATAGAGGCGTATGCAGGAAAAGCGCTGAGCGAGCAGTGCCAGATCGGCATCCAGCTGGGCGCTGTCCAGACGCAGCGGCAGGTCGAAGGGCGACTGCTCACGGCCGAACGGGCTGTACGACACGCATTGCAGACGCTGGTCGTCGGCGATGGCGTCGGCCAGCGGATGGCTGCGACCGAGCCAGGCCCAGCAGGCGCTCAGCAGCAGGGCGAAAAACAGCAGGAAGGCGAGGTAGTGAAGGCGTGGTCGCATGGGGCGGGCCGGCGGAAGCGTCCTTGCAGCTTAGCGCCGTCCAACGACCCTGCCGGTCCGCTTGGCGGATCAGGCCTGATGGTGCAGCCAGGCATGTTCCGGAACGGGGGCGGGGGCCGACTTTCCGAAGCGCTCCCAGAGCTTCTCGTGGAAGTAGAAGCCCACCGAGTTGCACAGGGGTTCGATGGCCGCCACCAGTCCCCCGATGGCCACGCTGCCGGTCAGGACATAGGTCACCGCGAAGGCAATGCAGAAGTGCATGACGGTGAAGGTAGCGGTCTTGAGCATGTGGAGTCCCCGGATTGAGTTGGGAATCGTTGTCGTTTGCGTGAACCTTAGCGGGGACGGGTCGATTGAGAAAATTTTTCTCCTGTATGGGGGTGATAGCTTTTTGACGATGGAATAACGGCGCGGCCTTCGGGCAGGCCAACTCAGGAAATGTCGACCACAGCAACCTTTTGCGACCGGCGGCCAATTCGACCAATGTCGACTTTTGTTGACGGGGCAGGGGCTTAGAGTGCCCCCCGTCCAGAATTCCCTGGCTTTTAGGACAAGAACAAGATGTACGACGTTGTAACCCAGCGGATTGAACAAAGTCCGCGCTTCAAAGAACTGGTGGCCCGTCGCGGTCGCTTCGCCTGGACCCTGTCCGCCATCATGCTCGGCCTCTACGTGGCTTACATCCTGGTGATCGCATTCGATCCCCAGCTGTTCGGCACGCGCATCAGCGCCGACTCGTCCATCACCTGGGGCATCCCCGCAGGTCTGGGCCTGATCTTCTCCGCCTTCATCCTGACCGGCATCTACGTCAAGCGCGCCAACGGCGAGTTTGACGACCTGACCGCGGAAATCATCGAGGAGGCGCAGCAATGATGTCCCGTCTCCTGGCAGGTGCCGCCCTGCTGTTCGTCGCCCCCAGCCTGTGGGCGGCCGGTGCCCTGGAAGGCGAAGTGGTCAAGCAGGCCACCAACTACACGGCCATCGTCATGTTCCTGGTGTTCATCGCAGCCACCATGGGCATCACCAAGTGGGCCGCCAAGCGCAACACCTCGACCTCCGACTACTACACCGCCGGTGGCAGCATCACCGGTTTCCAGAACGGCATGGCGATCGCCGGCGACTACATGTCCGCCGCCTCGTTCCTGGGTATTTCCGCCCTGGTGTTCGCCTCCGGCTATGACGGCCTGATCTACTCGATCGGCTTCCTGGTGGGCTGGCCGATCATCCTGTTCATGATCGCCGAGCGCCTGCGCAACCTGGGCAAGTTCACGTTCTCCGACGTGGCTTCCTACCGCCTCGGCCAAACCCAGATCCGCATCCTCTCCGCCTTCGGCTCGCTGACCGTGGTGGCCTTCTACCTGATCGCCCAGATGGTCGGCGCCGGCAAGCTGATCCAGCTGCTGTTCGGCCTGGACTACCTGGTCGCCGTGGTGCTGGTCGGGGTGCTGATGGTCATGTACGTGCTGTTCGGCGGCATGCTGGCCACCACCTGGGTGCAGATCATCAAGGCGATCCTGCTGCTCTCCGGCGCCACCTTCATGGCCATCATGGTGATGAAGCACGTCGGCTTCGACTTCGGCCGCCTGTTCTCCGAAGCGATCAGCGTGCACGCCAAGGGCGAGTCGATCATGAGCCCCGGCGGTCTGGTCAGCGACCCGATCTCCGCGATCTCGCTGGGCCTGGCGCTGATGTTCGGCACCGCCGGCCTGCCGCACATCCTGATGCGCTTCTTCACCGTGGCGGACGCCAAGGAAGCCCGCAAGTCGGTGTTCTACGCCACTGGCTTCATTGGCTACTTCTACATCCTGACCTTCATCATCGGCTTCGGCGCCATCCTGCTGGTGGGCACCAATCCGGAGTTCAAGGACGCCTCGGGCGCCATCGTCGGCGGTAACAACATGGTCGCTGTACACCTGGCCAGCGCCGTGGGTGGCAACCTGTTCCTGGGCTTCATCTCGGCCGTGGCGTTCGCCACCATCCTGGCCGTGGTGGCCGGTCTGACCCTGGCCGGTGCCTCGGCGGTGTCCCATGACCTGTACGCCTGCGTCATCAAGAAGGGCAAGGCCCGCGAGCAGGACGAGCTGAAGGTCACCAAGATCACCACCCTGGCCCTGGGTGTGGTCGCCATCCTGCTGGGTATCGCCTTCGAGAAGCAGAACATCGCCTTCATGGTCGGCCTGGCCTTCTCGATCGCCGCCAGCTGCAACTTCCCGGTGCTGTTCCTCTCCATGTACTGGAAGGGCCTGACCACCCGCGGCGCGCTGTTCGGCGGGATCCTCGGCCTGGGTACCGCGGTGGTGCTGACCATCCTCAGCCCGACCGTGTGGGTGAGCATCCTGGGCAACGCCCAGGCGATCTTCCCCTACGAGTACCCGGCGCTGTTCTCGATGATCGTCGCCTTCGCCACCACCTGGTTCTTCTCGGTCACCGACAAGTCCCAGGCCGCCAGCGAGGAGCGCGCGCGCTTCCTGCCGCAGTTCATCCGCTCGCAGACCGGCCTCGGTGCCAGCGGCGCTGTCGCGCACTGATCCCTGTCCCACCAATGAAAAAGGCAGCCGCGAGGCTGCCTTTTTCGTTTCCGGAATGGATGAGCGTCAGGCCGTCACCGCCGTCCGCGACAGACGCTGGATGGCTTCGTCGAGCACTTCCAGCGCTTCGTGTGCCTCCGGCGCGTCCTGCTTGAGCAGGGTTTCGCAGCGTTGGCAGGCGGCACGCAGCTGGGGCACGCCGCAGTAACGGGTGGCGCCATGCAGGCGGTGGATGCGCTCGATCAGCGCCTCGCGGTCCCAGCGCTCCCAGGCGATCAGGATGGCCTGACGGTCGGCGTTCAGCGAATCCAGCAGCATGGCCAGCATGTCGGCCGCCAGGTCAGCCTTGCCGGCGGCCAGGCGCAGGCCTTCCTCGGAGTCCAGTACCGGCAGGCCGCTGCCGGGTTCGCCCGCCGGCTCGCTCGGACGTACCGGCTGACCGCCGCGCAGGCTCAGACCGGTCCACTTGAGCACCACCTGGCTGAGCTGGTGCTCGTTGATCGGCTTGGTCAGGTAATCGTCCATGCCGCCCTGCAGCAGGGCGCGCCGTTCGTTGGCCAGGGCGTGGGCGGTAAGGGCGACGATGGGCGTCTGTGCCCGGGCCTGCTCGGTTTCCCAGGCGCGGATCACCTCGGTGGCCTTCAGGCCATCCATGCCGGGCATCTGCACGTCCATGAAGATCAGGTCGAAGCTGTGCCGGCGCACCTGCTCGACGGCGGCGAAGCCGCTGTCCACCGCGGTGACCTCTGCCCCCAGGTCGGCGAGCAGGGTTTCCACCAGCAGCAGGTTGGCCGGGTTGTCATCCACGCACAGCAGGCGCGGCGGACGCGACTGGCCCGCCAGTGGAGCAGGAGATTCGTTGCGGCTCGCCGGACGGCCGCCGCGCAGCTCCCACAGGCCGTTATGCAGCTGGCGCGTGCAGATCGGCTTGCTGAGCAGTTGCTGATGTTCGTCGCCGAGCTCCTGGTTGTAGAGCATCTGGTCCGTGGTCGGGCAGAGGATGAGCGCCTTGCAGCCCTGGGCTTCCAGCTCGTGCAGGTACTGTCCCAGCCGTTCCGGCGGCAGGCTGCGGCTGTCGATGCTCAGCACCGTCAGCTCGATCGGGCGGGCATCCGGGGAGTTGGCCACCGCCTCCAGCAGCTCGCCGGGGTTGGCGTACTCGAGTACCTCGAGACCGGCGTCTTCCAGTTGATGACGCAGCGCCTGGCGAGCCAGGTCGTGGCCATCCAGCAGCGCGACGCGCAGGCCGCGCAGGTCTTCGCAGGTTTCCTCGTCCAGCGGCTCGGCCTTGGGCAGGCTGATGCTGATCCAGAAGTCCGAACCCTGGCCCGGCACGCTTTCCACGCCGATCTCGCCGCCCATCTGCTCGACCAGGCGCTTGGAGATCACCAGGCCCAGGCCGGTGCCGCCGGCCTGGCGGCTGATGGAGTTGTCGGCCTGGCTGAAGGCATGGAACAGCTGGCGCAGATCGTCCTCCGACAGGCCGATGCCGGTGTCACTGACGCTGATGCGCAGCTGTGCGCGTTCGTCGTCTTCGTCCTCCACCATGGCGCGCACGGCCACGGTGCCCTGGTGGGTGAACTTGATGGCGTTGCTCACCAGGTTGGTGAGTACCTGCTTGAGGCGCAGCGAATCGCCGACCAGCGACTGCGGTGTATCGCGGTAGATCAGGCAGACCAGTTCCAGCTGCTTGCCATGCGCTTCCGGGGCCAGCATGGTCAGGGTGTCCTGCAGCAGGTCGCGCAGGTTGAACGGTGCGTTCTCCAGCACCAGCTTGCCGGCCTCGATCTTCGAGAAGTCGAGGATCTCGTTGATGATGCCCAGCAGGTTGTTGGCGGACTTCTGGATGGTCTGCAGGTAGTCGCGCTGGCGCGGGGTCAGTTCGTTGCGCAGCAGCAGCTTGGTGAAGCCGAGGATGCCGTTGAGCGGTGTGCGGATCTCGTGGCTCATGTTGGCCAGGAACTCCGACTTGATGCGACTGGCCTCCAGCGCCTCCTTGCGCGCCAGGTCCAGCTCGATGTTCTGGATCTCGATGGTTTCCAGGTTCTGGCGCACGTCCTCGGTGGCCTGCTCGATGCTGTGCTGGAGCTCCTCCTGGGCATTCTGCAGGGCAGCGGCCATGCGGTTGATGCCGGCGGCCAACTGGTCCATCTCGCGGCTGCCCAGGTCCGGCAGGCGGGTCTGCAGATCGCCGTCCTTCAGGCGCGCCACGCCCTTCTGGATGATCGTCAGCGGCACGTTGATCGCCCGGCTCATGCGCAGGGCCAGCAGCGCGGCCACCCCCAGGCAGGCGCCGATCAGCATCAGGCTGGCGAACAGGCTGCGGTAGCCGCGCAGCAGGGTGCCCTGGTGGGAAATTTCCAGCTCGATCCAGCCCAGCGGCCGGTCGTCAGTGGCAGCGGCCTCGCCAAGGGTCAGGTGGCTGATAAGGATCGGCTGGATGAAGCGCGTGGTATCCCGGTCGGTCAGCCGTTGCGGCTGATCGGTTCGGCGGACGGGACGGGTCTGCGGCAGCATGTTCGGCCCGGCATGGGCGCGCATCTGACCGTCCTGGTCATACAGCGTCACCGCACGCACGTCGGGCTGTTCGAGCGCCTTGCTGGCGATGCGCTGCAGCAGTGCGGGATCGCTGTTGGGCAGCGCTGGCGCGGTGAGCGGTGCAAGGTGCTCGGCGACCATCTGACCGCGTTGCAGCAACTGTGACTGCAGGTCCGCCAGTTGCATCGAGGTGAAGTAGATACCCAGCAGCAAGGCCAGCAGGCTGGTGGGCAAGAGGGTCAGCAATAGGACGCGACCCTTGATGCCGAGTTGGCTTAACACACTGGAGTCCCCTGGTTGACCGATGGCGTGAGTGTAGCGAGACGACCGCTCATCGGGCAGTCGGAGGGTGTGATACCGATCAATCCAGTCCGCGAATGTTCTCGGAATCGTACTGCGGCAGGCGCCAGCCGAAGCGGATGGCCAGCATGCGCAGCAGGAAACCCGACACCAGCGCCGCCAGCGAGGCAATCTGGATGTCGATGCCCAGCCACAGGAGGGACACGTAGAGCACGCCGGTGAACAGGGCCACGGTGGCGTACAGCTCGCGGCGCAGCACCATGGGCACCTCGTTGCACAGGATGTCGCGCAGCAGACCGCCGAAGATGCCGGTGATCACGCCGGCCAGCACCACGATGGAGGGGTGCGCCTCCATGCCCATGGCGACGTCGCAGCCGATCACGGTGAAGGCCACCAGGCCCAGGCCGTCGACAATCAGGAACAGCTTGCGCAGATGGTGCATCTGGCGGGCGATGAAGGCTGTGACGATGGCCGCGCCGATGGTGAAGGACAGGTACTCGGGGTGCGCGATCCAGCCCACTGGGTAGTGACCGAGCAGTACGTCGCGGGCGGTGCCGCCACCCAAGGCGGTGACCGTGCCCAGCAGGCTGATGCCGAACAGATCCATGCCGCGCCGCATGCCCATGATGGCCCCGGACATGGCTTCGGCGGTGATGGCGATCAGGTAGATGACGTACAGCAGGGTGAGGGTCACGACAGGCTCCGGAGCACGCGGATGTGAGGGGCGCGATTATCCGTGGGCCGCCGGGAAAATGAACATGGCTAAGGTTTTTTAGGGTATACAAACATTTTCTTAATCCGGGCGCTGTCATGCAGTTGGACCCTAGACAAACGCAGGCTTTCCGGGCCGTGATCGAATGCGGCAGCTTCGAGCAGGCGGCGGCGCGCCTGCACCTCACCTCGCCGGCCATTTCCCAGCGGGTGCGCGCCCTGGAAAGCACCCTGGGCACGCCGCTGGTGGTGCGCAGCCGGCCGTGCCGGCCCACCGAGCTGGGCCAGCGCCTGTTGCAGTACCTGCGCCGCGCCCAGCTGCTGGAGGCAGACCTGCTGGCCGAGCTGGCCGAGCAGAGCGACGCGCCGCTGGTGGTGGTCGCGGCGCTGAATGCCGACAGCCTGGGCACCTGGTTCTTCCCGGCGCTGGCCGAGGTGCTGATCCGCGAGCGGGTGCTGCTGGACCTGACCGTCGAGGACCAGGACTACACCTACAGCCTGCTGGAAAGCGGTCTGGCCATCGGCTGCATCAGCACCGAGCCCAAGCCGATGCGAGGCTGCACGGCGGCGCCGCTGGGCATCATGCGCTACCGGCTGGTGGCCAGCGAACCGTTCCGCCAGCGCTTCTTCCCCCACGGCCTGACGCGCGCCGCCGCACGCCGCGCGCCGGTTGTCGCCTACACCCGCAAGGACCGCCTGCAGTCCGCCTTCCTGCTGGAGCGTTTCGGCCTGCCGCCGGGCGCCTATCCGACCCATTACGTGCCGGGGGCCGAGCCGCACTACCAGGCCATCCGCTACGGCCTGGGCTACGGCATGGTGCCGGAGCTGCTGATCCGCGACGCGCTGGCCGGCGGCGAGGTGCTCGACCTGACTCCGGACGCGCCGCGCGATGTGGCGCTGTACTGGCACACCTGGAAGGTGCAATCGCCGCGCATGGAGCACCTGTCGCGGCAGATCGTCGAGGCCGCGCCGCGCCTGCTGATGCCCGTGACGTAGGGCGGCCGGCGCTGCGGATTGCGCCGATGCCGCGTCCGGCGGCCAAGGCGTTGCCGTGACCGTCCTAGGTGCCGTGGGAGCGAGTTCATTCGCGAGCGTGTGGCGTCAGCCCGCCGAAAAGCTCGCGGACGGGTCCGCTCCCACGGAAGCGGGATGGGACTGTTGGTGCCCGCGTGCCATCCACGCAAGCGCCGCCGGGTTATGCCTTGGCGCTATAACCTGTGATCGTTCTGCGATATAGGCCAGAGCGGTTTGCGGCTATCATAGGCGCCCTTTTTCCTGACCCTGCGATCGCGAAGTCATGTCCCAGCGCTATCCCACCATCGCCGAATGCATTGGCAACACGCCCCTGGTGCGCCTGCAGCGCATGCCCGGCGATACCAGCAACACCCTGCTGGTCAAGCTCGAAGGCAACAACCCGGCCGGTTCGGTGAAGGATCGACCGGCGCTGTCGATGATCACGCGGGCGGAGCTGCGCGGCGATATCCGTCCCGGCGATACCCTGATCGAAGCCACCTCCGGCAACACCGGCATCGCCCTGGCCATGGCCGCGGCGATCAAGGGCTACCGGATGATCCTGATCATGCCGGACAACTCCAGCGCCGAGCGCAAGGCGGCGATGACCGCCTATGGCGCCGAGCTGATCCTGGTCAGCAAGGAGCAAGGCATGGAAGGCGCCCGCGACCTGGCGCTGGCCATGCAGGCCCAGGGCAAGGGCAAGGTGCTCGACCAGTTCGCCAACGATGACAATCCCGAGGCGCATTACCAGACCACCGGCCCGGAGATCTGGCGGCAGACCGGCGGCACGGTGACGCATTTCGTCAGTTCCATGGGCACCACCGGCACCATCATGGGCGTGTCGCGCTATCTCAAGGAGCAGAACCCGGCCGTGCAGATCGTCGGTCTGCAACCCATGGAAGGCTCGGCGATTCCCGGCATCCGCCGCTGGCCGCAGGAGTACCTGCCCAAGGTGTTCGATGCCAGCCGCGTGGATCGCGTCGTCGACATGTCCCAGGCCGAAGCCGAGGACACCATGCGCCGTCTGGCCCGCGAAGAGGGCATCTTCTGCGGCGTGTCCTCCGGCGGCGCGGTAGCGGCGGCGCTGCGCCTGAGCTGCGAGGTCGAGAACGCGGTGATCGTGGCGATCATCTGCGACCGTGGCGATCGCTACCTGTCCACCGGAGTCTTCGACCCGGCGCGCTGAATCGCCGGGTTGCATCCGCTTCCCCCAGGAATCACACACATGGCCAAACGTGCACCGAGTCTGCGTTTCCAGACCGGTAACGGCACCCGTTCGGCGTCGCTGCCCACGGGCAAGAAACAACAGTTGCAGATCGAACGTCTGGCCCACGATGGCCGTGGCATCGGCTTTGTCGACGGGCGCAGCTGGTTCGTCGCCGGCGCGCTGCCCGGCGAGCGGGTCGAGGCGCGGGTGCTGGCCGCGCGCAGCCAGGTCGTCGAAGCACGCGCCGAGCGCATCCTTGACGCCGCGCCGGAGCGCCGCACGCCGCCCTGTCCCCATGCCGGCCAGTGTGGCGGCTGCACCCTGCAGCACCTGCCCCATGAGGCGCAGCTGGCACTGAAGGCGCGCACCCTCGAAGAGCAATTGCAGCGCATCGCCGGCCTGCAGCCCGAGGAATGGGCGGCGCCGTTGAGCGGTCCCGAATTCGGCTACCGGCGCCGCGCGCGCATCGCCGTGCGCTGGGATGCCAAGGCCCGGCGCCTGGAGGTGGGTTTCCGCGCCGCCGCCAGCCAGGCCATCGTCGCCATCGGCGACTGCCCGGTGCTGGTACAGCCCTTGCAACCGATTCTGCGTGCACTGCCGGAATTGCTGGGCAGCCTGTCCCGGCCGCAGGCCCTGGGCCATGTCGAGCTGTTCAGCGGCACCGCGCAGGCCGTGCTGGTGCGCCATACTGCGCCGCTGGATGCTACTGATCTCGCGCGCCTGCAAAGCTTCTGCGACAACCATGACGCGCAGCTGTGGCTGCACGGCGCGGGCGAGCCGCAGCCGGCCAGCGAAGGCGCGGCGCTGGGCTATGCACTGCCGGACTGGCAACTGGCCCTGGCCTACCGGCCGGGGGATTTCGTGCAGGTCAACGCCCCGGTGAACGAGGCGATGATCGCCCAGGCGCTGGACTGGCTGGCGCCGGGCAGCGATGAGCGGGTACTGGATCTGTTCTGCGGGCTGGGCAATTTCGCCCTGCCGCTGGCGCGCCGGGCAGGCGAGGTGGTGGGCGTCGAAGGTATAGCAGGCATGGTCGAGCGGGCGCGCGACAATGCCGCCGCCAACGGCCTGCACAACGTGCAGTTTCACCAGGCCGACCTGGCCCAGCCGTTGGCCGAGGCGCGCTGGGCGCGCGGTGGTTTTCCCGCCGTGTTGCTCGATCCGCCTCGCGATGGCGCGCTGGAGATGGTCCGTCAGCTGGAAACCCTGGGTGCGCGCCGCGTGCTCTATGTTTCCTGCAATCCGGCCACACTGGCCCGGGATGCAGCCGAATTGGCGACCAGGGGCTATCGGCTCAGGCGAGCCGGCATGCTCGACATGTTCCCGCAGACGGCGCATGTCGAAGCCATGGCCTTGTTTGTGCGCGACCCGGCCTGAGCCGGGCTGTCATGCGTTGATCGACCGACCCCGCGAGAGGGCGGCGTGATGTAGTTGCCGGCATGCGTGGCATGCCACAGGGGAAGCAGAAATGGTACAGGTCAGGGCACAGCAGCCGATCAACACCGACGGGAGCGTCAACCTCGACGCCTGGCTCGAGCACATGGCGACGCTCGACCCGGCGGTGGACCGCGAAGGGCTGCGCGCGGCGTGCGAGTTTGCCCGCGAGGCCGAGCTGCAGGCCAAGGAAGGTCAGCACCGCTGGGCCGAGAACGCGTCGAGCTTTCGCACCGGCCTGGAGATTGCCGAGATCCTCGCCGACCTCAAGCTCGACCAGGATTCGCTGGTCGCCGCGGTGATCTACCGCGCCGTCCGGGAAGGGCAGGTGCCGCTGGAGAAGGTCTCCGAGCGCTTCGGCCCGGTGGTGGCCAAGCTGATCGAAGGCGTGCTGCGCATGGCGGCCATCAGCGCCAGCGTGAACCCGCGCGATACCACGGTGTTCAACAGCCAGGTGCAGGTGGAGAACCTGCGCAAGATGCTGGTGGCCATGGTCGACGACGTGCGCGTGGCGCTGATCAAGCTGGCCGAGCGCACCTGCGCCATCCGCGCGGTGAAGAACGCCGACGAGGAAAAGCGCCACCGCGTGGCCCGCGAGGTGTTCGACATCTATGCGCCGCTGGCCCACCGCCTGGGCATCGGCCACATCAAGTGGGAGCTGGAAGACCTGTCCTTCCGCTACCTGGAGCCCGAGCAGTACAAGCAGATCGCCTCGCTGCTGCACGAGCGGCGCCTGGACCGCGAACAGTACATCGCCCGCGTCATGGACCAGCTGCGCGAGCGCCTGAACGCCACCGGCATCAAGGCCGACATCAGCGGGCGGGTGAAACACATCTATTCCATCTGGCGGAAGATGCAGAAGAAAGGCCTGCAGTTCAGCCAGATCTACGACGTGCGCGCGGTGCGCGTGCTGGTGCCGGAAATCCACGACTGCTACACCGCGCTGGGTATCGTGCACACCCTGTGGCGGCACATTCCCAAGGAGTTCGACGACTACATCGCCAACCCCAAGGAGAACGGCTACCGCTCGCTGCACACCGCGGTGATCGGCCCGGAAGGCAAGGTGCTGGAGGTGCAGATCCGTACCCACGCCATGCACGAGGAAGCCGAGCTGGGCGTGTGCGCCCACTGGCGCTACAAGGGCACCGACGTCAAGGCCACCTCCAGCCATTACGAGGAGAAGATCTCCTGGCTGCGTCAGGTGCTGGAATGGCACGAGGAGCTGGGCGACATCGGCGGCCTGGCCGAGCAGTTGCGCGTGGACTTCGAGCCGGACCGTGTCTACGTGTTCACCCCGGACGGCCACGCCGTCGACCTGCCCAAGGGCGCCACGCCGCTGGACTTCGCCTACCGGGTGCACACCGAGATCGGCCACAACTGCCGGGGCGCCAAGGTCAACGGGCGCATCGTGCCGCTCAACTACAGCCTGCAGACCGGTGAGCAGGTGGAGATCATCACCACCAAGCAGGGCGGGGCGCCCAGCCGTGACTGGCTGAACCCCAACCTGGGCTACATCACCACGTCGCGGGCGCGCGCCAAGATCATCCACTGGTTCAAGCAGCAGGCCCGCGAGCAGAACGTGATCGCCGGCAAGACGCTGCTGGAACGCGAGCTGGCGCGCCTGGACCTGGCCTCGGTGGACTACGACAAGCTGGTCGAGCGCACCAACCTCAAGTCGGTGGAGGACATGTTCGCCGCCCTCGGCGCCGGCGACCTGCGCCTGGCGCACCTGGTCAACCAGGCCCAGCAGCTGGTCGAGCCGGAGCGCGACTACGACCAGCTGGAGCTGATTCCGCGCCGCGCGCCCAGCCAGGTGGTTCGCCCCGGCGGACGTGGCGACATCCAGATCCAGGGCGTCGGCAACCTGCTCACCCAGATGGCCGGCTGCTGCCAGCCGCTGCCAGGCGACCCGATCGTCGGCTACATCACCCAGGGTCGTGGTGTGAGCATCCACCGCCAGGACTGCCCTTCGGTGCTGCAGCTGGAAGGTCGCGAACCGGAGCGCATCATTCAGGTCAGCTGGGGACCGGTGCCGGTCAAGACCTACCCGGCGGAGATCGTCATCCGCGCCTACGACCGTTCCGGCCTGCTGCGCGACGTGTCGCAGCTGCTGCTCAACGAAAAGATCAACGTGCTGGCGGTCAACACCCTCAGCAACAAGGAAGACAACACCGCGCTGATGTCGCTGACCATCGAGATTCCCGGCCTGGATGCCCTCGGCCGGCTGCTGGCGCGCTTGTCGCGCCTGCCCAACGTCATCGAGGCGAAGCGCCAGCGGGCGTCGTGACCGCCGAGGAATAGCCCATGTACCAGCTCGACGACCTGCTGCACCTGATGGCCCGCCTGCGCGATCCGCAGCGCGGCTGTCCGTGGGACCTGCAGCAGGACTTTCGCAGCATCGTGCCGCACACCCTGGAGGAAGCCTACGAAGTGGCCGACGCCATCGAGCGCGGTGACTTCGCGCACCTGCCGGGCGAGCTGGGCGACCTCTTGTTCCAGGTGGTCTACTACTGCCAGCTGGCCGGCGAGGAAGGGCGCTTCGGCTTTGCCGAGGTGGTGGATGCCATCACCCGCAAGCTGGTGCGCCGTCACCCCCATGTGTTTCCGGATGGCGACCTGTACGGTTCGCCGGACCTGCCGCGCCTCGACGAGGTGGCCATCAAGGAACGCTGGGAGCAGATCAAGGCCGAGGAGCGCGCCGAGAAGGCCGCCGCGCCGGAACAGCTGTCGCTGCTGGACGATGTGCCGACCGTGCTGCCGGCGCTGAGCCGCGCCGCCAAGCTGCAGAAGCGCGCCGCGCGGGTTGGCTTCGACTGGCCGGAAGCGCTGCC
Source organism: Pseudomonas sp. RL (assembly GCF_000647775.1). Lineage (NCBI taxonomy): Bacteria > Pseudomonadati > Pseudomonadota > Gammaproteobacteria > Pseudomonadales > Pseudomonadaceae > Pseudomonas > Pseudomonas sp. RL. Next base: position 44,673 of record NZ_JBOY01000053.1, read on the forward strand.
GATCCTCGACAAGCTGCGCGAGGAGCAGGACGAGCTGCTGGAAGCCATGAGTACCGGTGACGAAGCGGCACTGAAGGAAGAGTTGGGCGACCTGCTGTTCACCGTGGTCAACCTGGCCCGCCATCTGGACGTGAACCCCGAGGATGCCCTGCGTGCCGCGAACCAGAAGTTCGAGCGGCGCTTCCGTTTTATCGAGCAGGCCTTGCGGGAAGCCGGCCGGCCCATCGAGAATTGCCCCCTCGCCGAGCTGGATGCGCTCTGGGGCGAGGCCAAGAAGGCCGAGAAGGATGCTTCCTGCGGTTAGTCGCCCCTTTCACGAACCGATCAACGACGAGTCGAATCATGAGTCTTTCCCTTCGCGACCAGCTGCTCAAGGCCGGGCTGGTCAACGAAAAGCAGGCCAAGCAGGCCGTCAAGCAGAAGCAGAAACAGGAACGCCTGGAGAAAAAGGGCCAGGTGGAGAAGGACGATTCGCAGCGTCAGGCCGCCCTGCAGGCGTACGCCGAAAAGCAGGCGCGCGACCAGGAGCTGAACCGTCAGCAGCAACAGAAAGCCGAGCAGAAGGCGCGCACCGCGCAGATCAAGCAACTGATCGAAACCAGCCGCCTGCCCAAGCTGAAGACCGAGGACTACTACAACTTCGTCGATGGCAAGAAGGTCAAGCGCCTGGCGGTCAACGACGCCCTGCGTGACAAGCTGTCCCGCGGTTCGCTGGCGATCGTGCGTTACGAAGGCAGCTACGAACTGATTCCCCGCGACGCGGCGCTGAAGATCAAGGAGCGCGACCCGCAGCGCATCATCCTGCTCAACGAACCCAAGAGCCAGGACGTGGATCCGGACGATCCGTACGCCGCCTACCAGGTGCCCGACGACCTGATGTGGTAACGCGCGGCACGGCGCGCCCAGGGGCGCGCTTGGTGGATCGGTAGAGCGCGATCCACCCTACGTGGGTACGTGGGTACGTGGGTACGTGGGTACGTGGGTACGTGGGTACGTGGGGCGTAGGGTGGACAACGTTGTTTTTGTCCCCCATCGCGCCGGCACGGCGCGCCAACCAACCAGCGCTCACCGCCCCTTCACCGCCTCGCCGTTCACCTCGCCGCTCTTCAGCATGATCTGGTACTCCTTGCCGTCGTTCTCCCGCTGGTGCAGGCGCACCAGCAGGTAGTTCCAGCTCGGCGCGAACCAGAGGGTGGTCTGCCGGCGGCTCTGGCCCGGGTCGCGCACGCGCTCCACCTTCAGCGCGCGGATCAGCCCGGCGCGGGTGCGCACGTTCTCCTCGCCGAGCACGCGGAAGTCGTAGGTTTCCACCTCGGTCTCGTCCAGCACCTGATAGGTCATGCTGGTCTTGCCGCGTGCTACGTCCTGCTGCAGGGCCAGTTGATAGGTCGAGCGATCCAGCAGGCCGCGATGCAGGGGTACGCGGTAGGCCTTGCTCTTGCGCAGGCCGAGGATCTGCCGGGTGCTCCAGTCGAAGTCCTGCTCTACCGTCCGCGAGGAGCCCAGGCCGTTGCGTGAATACTGGTAGCTCACCGGCACCAGGGCGCCCTGTTCGATACGGAAACGGCTGCGTTCGGTAAGGCGCGCCACCAGCATGGCGGCCTCGAAGCGCAGTTCCCAGCTGCCATCGCGCAGCTGGGCCAGGCTGCGTTCGGCGGTGCCGGCGAACGGCGCGTTCTTGAAATCGGCGGTATAGCTGGCGGAGAAGGGTTGCAGCTCGAAGGCCTGCGCAGGCGGCACAAGCAGGGTGACGAACAACAGCAGGGTGCGAACCATCGGCATCTCCCAGGATAGGTTCCGGCCGCCATCGGCCGGAACGCACCTCAGGAGCGGATCAGCCTGCCGGTCGGGAGCAATGACTCGCCATCCAGCATTGCCCCATCGCCTTCCAGTCGCAAGCGACCTTCCGCGAACCAGCGCACAGCGAGCGGATAGATGCGGTGTTCCAGGCCATGGACCCGCTGTGCCAGGCTTTCCGGCGTGTCGCCCGGCAACACCGCGGTAGAGGCCTGTACGACCAGCGCACCGCCGTCGAGTTCCTCGGTGACGAAATGCACGCTGCAGCCATGCTCGGCATCGCCGGCGTCCAGCGCCCGCCTGTGGGTGTCCAGTCCCTTGTACTTGGGCAGCAGCGAGGGATGGATGTTGAACATGCGGCCATGGTAATGGCGCACGAACGCGGGGGTGAGGATGCGCATGAAGCCGGCCAGCACCACCAGGTCGGGGGTGTAGGCGTCGATGGCTTCCTGCAGGGCGGCGTCGAAGGCCTCGCGGCTGGCGAAGGCCTTGTGGTCCAGCACCTGGGTGGGAATGCCGGCGTTGGCGGCGCGCACCAGGCCGTAGGCATCCGCGCGGTTGGAAATCACCGCGCGGATGCGCGCCGGGGTATCCCCGGCGGCCAGGTCGTCGATCAGCGCCTGCAGGTTGCTGCCGCTGCCGGAAATCAGCACCACGACATTGCAGGGTGTGCTCATCAGTGCTGCTTCAGGTTGTTCAGGACGACGCGCGGGGCGTTCTCGGCGGCGCTGTCGATACGGCCGATCACGAAGGGCTGTTCACCGCTGGCCTTCAGGTTGGCCAGGGCGGCATCGACCTGGTCCTGGGCCACGCAGATCACCATGCCCACGCCGCAGTTCAGCACGCGGTGCATTTCCACCTCGTCCACGTTGCCCTGCTGCTGCAGCCAGTCGAACACCACCGGACGGGTCCAGCTGGCCACGTCGATGACCGCCTGGGTGCCTTCCGGCAGCACGCGCGGGATGTTTTCCAGCAGGCCGCCGCCGGTGATGTGCGCCATGGCCTTCACCGCGCCGGTGTCCTTGATCAGCTTGAGCAGCGGCTTCACATAGATGCGGGTCGGGGCCATCAGCAGGTCGGCCAGCGGCTTGCCGTCCAGCTGGATCTGTTCGATGTCGGCACCGGCCACCTCGATGATCTTGCGGATCAGCGAGTAACCGTTGGAGTGCGGGCCGGAGGAGGGCAGGGCGATCAGCGCGTCGCCGGCCTGCACCTTGGAACCGTCGATGATCTCGGACTTCTCCACCACGCCGACGCAGAAGCCGGCCAGGTCGTAGTCCTCGCCCTCGTACATGCCGGGCATCTCGGCGGTTTCACCGCCGACCAGCGAGCAGCCGGCCAGTTCGCAACCGGCGCCGATGCCGGTGACCACGGTGGCGGCCACGTCCACGTTGAGCTTGCCGGTGGCGTAGTAGTCGAGGAAGAACAGCGGCTCGGCGCCGCACACCACCAGGTCGTTGACGCACATGGCGACCAGGTCCTGGCCGATGCTGTCGTGCCTGCTCAGGTTCAGGGCCAGGCGCAGCTTGGTGCCCACGCCGTCGGTGCCGGACACCAGTACCGGCTGTTTGTAGCCGGCCGGGATTTCGCACAGGGCGCCGAAGCCACCCAGGCCGCCCATCACTTCAGGACGAGCGGTGCGTTTGGCCACGCCCTTGATGCGTTCGACCAGCGCTTCGCCTGCGTCGATGTCGACACCGGCGTCCTTGTAGCTAATGGAGGGTTGCTTGCTCATAAAATCCGGGCCTTCTGGGGGAGAGTGCGGGGGAGGCGACCGGCCATCGGGGGCGGTCCGGGAAGGCGCGCGATTTTAGCAGGCTTGCCGGGCAGCGACTATCCTGTGCCGTCGCGGTTGCCGCTGGTCGAGCGGCTGTTTAAGGTATGGAACTTTTCCAGCTCATGGCCACTGGCCTTCTCGGGGAACCCCACATGCGTGTCATCGCCCGTCTGCTTGCCCTGTGCAGCCTGTCCCTGCTGAGTCTGAACGCACTTGCCGCGCCGGTTCCCGGCCTCTACCAGGTGCGCGAAACCGTGGGCAGCCAGCATGCCGCCGAGCGCTTGCTGGTCCTGCAACAAGCCCTGGACACCCTGGTGCTGCGCCTGACCGGCGACCCGGAAGCCAGCCTGCGCCCGGAACTGCTGGCGCTGCGCGAAGCGCCCCAGCGCCTGGTCAGCCGCTATGTGTACGACGGCAATACCCTGGTGGTGGACTTCGATCCCGCCACGACCGGCGCGGCGCTGCGCGAGGCCGGCCTGTCGCTGTGGGGGGCGGATCGTCCCGAGCTGCTGGTCTGGTGGATGACCGAAACCCCCGACGGTGCGCAACTGGTCGGTGATGCCCAGGACAGCGCCTCCCTGTTGCAGAAGGCCGCCCAGCACCGTGGCCTGCCGCTGCGCCTGCCGCTGGCCGACCTGACCGAACAGATGCTGATCACCCCCAATGTCCTGATGGCCCGCGACGCCCAGGAGCTGCGCAAGGTATCCGTGCGCTACGGCGTGGACGCCCTGCTGGCCGTGCAGGCCAAGCCGGCCCGGGGGAACTGGCAGGGCCACTGGCAGGTGTGGATGGGCAAGGACCTGCTGCAGGGCGAGGCCACCGGCAACAGCCTGGCCGCGCTCAGCGATGCGGTGATGCTCGCCGTCCAGCAGACCCTGGCGCCGCGTTTCGTGGTGCGTCCCGAGGCGGGCGCGGCGGTGACCCTGGTGGTCGATCACGCCGATCTGCTGCGCTATGCGGAGCTGGAACGCCTGCTCGAACCCTTCCATCCGCGCCTGCGCAAGGTCGAGGGCGCGCGCCTGACCTACCGCCTGCAGGCCAGCCCCGACCAGTTGCGTGCCCAGCTCGCTCTGCTGCGCCTGCGCGAAGTGCCGCCGCCGGTACGCCTGGCCAGCGATCCGGCACAGCCTGGCGCTGCACTGGCCCAGGCGTATAGCGACAACGCCCTCTACTTCCAATAGGGCCGGCTCCGGCTAAGTATTTGATTTTCTTTGATCTGCCCGCGCATTGTGTGGGCCGTCGCCGCAGCGATACACTGGCCGCGTTTTTTCGACCGAGTGCCTTGCTGCAGCGGCCTGCATGAAACCAGTCCAGCTTCCCCTGGGTGTGCGTCTGCGAGATGACGCCACCTTCGCCAACTACTACCCCGGCGCGAATGCGGCGGCCCTCGGCTATGTCGAGCGTCTGTGCGACGCCGACGCCGGTTGGGCGGAGAGCCTCATCTACCTGTGGGGTAACGACGGTGTCGGGCGCAGCCACCTGCTGCAGGCCGCCTGCCTGCGCTTCGAGCAGCATGGCGAACCGGCCCTCTACCTGCCGCTGGGCGAAGTGGTGACGCTGGGCCCGGAACTGCTGGACAACCTTGAACAGTACGAACTGGTCTGCCTCGACGACCTGGACGCCATCGCCGGCCGGGCCGACTGGGAAGAAGCCCTGTTCCACCTGTTCAACCGCCTGCGCGACGCTGGCCGACGCCTGCTGCTGGCCGCCAGTGCCTCGCCGCGCGAACTGGGCATCCAGCTGCCCGACCTGCAGTCGCGCCTGTCCCTGTCGCTGGTGTTCCAGCTGCAGGAACTCTCCGACGAAGACAAGCTGCGCGCCCTGCAACTGCGCGCCTCGCGCCGCGGCCTGCACCTCACCGACGAGGTCGGCCGCTTCATCCTTACCCGTGGCGCGCGCAGCATGAGCGCCCTGTTCGACCTCCTCGAACAACTCGACCAGGCCTCCCTGCAGGCCCAGCGCAAGCTGACCATCCCGTTCCTCAAGGAAACCCTCGGCTGGTAAACAGCCCCTAAGCCCCAGCTCCCTCCTTCCCTCCCTGTGGGAGCGAACTCGTTCGCGAGCTCTAGCCTCGGCGCCCACCCAGCCACAAGCCATCACTCCAGTCCTTGGCTCTACTGGCACATCGCCTTATGCTGCCCAACAAATCGGCGCATCTGCGCCTGCCCACGAGAACGGAATCTCCATTGTCAGGGGAGGGCGGTAGCGTGCCTGCCCACTCAGCCCAGCGGACTGCGCACTCCGGCAAAACCCTGCCCCAGCACATGGGTGTAGATCTGCGTGGTGCGCACATCGGCGTGGCCCAGCAGGGTCTGCACCGTACGGATATCGCTGCCGCGCAACAGCAGCTCGGTCGCGAAGGTATGGCGGAAGGTGTGGCAACTGGCCGGTTTGCGTACCGAGGAACGGCGCACCGCCAGCTTCACGGCCTTCTGCACCGAGGATTCATGGATATGGTGCCGCACGGTCGTGCCGGTCGCGTCCTGGCACAGGTTTGCGGACGGAAAGAACCACTGCCATTCGAACGCGCGCGGCGCGCCGGGATACTTTCGCGCCAGGGCAAAGGGCAGGCTGACGCCCGCCTGATAGAAGAGATCGCCACGCTGCCACGCCTTCAACATCCGCTGCTTGCGCTCCGCAAGCGGTTCGATCAGCGAGGCCGGGAGCAAGGTTGTGCGGTCCTTGGCCCCCTTGCCGTCGCGAACGGTGATGATCTGCCGATCAAAATCCACATCCTTGATGCGCAGGCGCGTGGCCTCCACCACGCGAAGCCCGGCGCCGTACATCAAGGAGGCCAGCAGGCGATGTGGCTGGACCAGCAGACCGATGATTTCCGTGGCCTCCGCATGGGTCAGCACCGGAGGAAGCCGCGCAGGCCGTTTGACGCGCACCACCTCGCCAATCTCACCGAGCGGCTGCAGCAGCACCTTTGCATACAGGAACACCAGCGCATTCAGCGCCAGGTTCTGCGTCGCCGCCGCCACCTGACGGTGCGTGGCCAGCCAGCTGAGAAAGGCATTGACCTCCAGCGTGCCCATCTCGCACGGATGGCGCATGCGGTGGAAACGGATGAAATAACGAATCCAGTACCAGTAGGTGCGCTCCGTGCGAATGCTGTAGTGGTGCAGGCGCATCACCGCCTCGAACTGATCGCGAAGACGGGGTTGGGGAGCAGGGCTGTCCATGTCGGCTCCAGATGGTTATGGCTGTATGTCTGTACAGTGGTTTAGGCGAGGGTTAGACGGCAGTCAAGCGAATACGGGGTAGTGGGGAAGAGCGAAGGCAACTGATTGATTTAAAAGGGGATCGTCCTTTTGCGGGAGGATCGAATGTGGAGTTATACCGAATCCACTGTTATTCGTTAGCATGGATTCCATCTAATCACTGTTAGTGCTTTTTGGTGCACCGAGTTAATCATAATCAAGGGCTGAGAAATGGAAGAAGCTAAAGTCACTTTTTATAAGATAGAGAAGTGCGGACTATATGAGTACGGGGCAGACGATCCTAGGCTCGGAGGGGTGCTCGAGTTTTTAACTCAACTTAAAGTTTGGGTAAAGAAAAATGATAAGCCTTTAGATGAAACCTGCACATATGCAATAGAAGAAAGTGAAGACGTGGATCGGACTTTCTGCTATGACTTAGTTGCAAATGGCGTGACAGGTGATTTTCTTCTGACAACTTGGAATGAAACGCCTTCTTATGAAGGAAAAGTGGCGGCAGTTCAAGCAAAATCCAAAGTCGGCAGCGCTAAAGTTGAGTTTACGAAGCTTCCAAAGGGTAGCATACCTGGTTATGCAACTTACTTTTGGTTTATACCATCAAAAAATGTGTTTGCGACAATACGGTTCCAGCATAGACTGAATGGCAAGAAAAATCTCGACAAGTATTTCAAGGAGTTCATCTCTAAGTTTTCTGATTATGTTGTTCTCGCTGATGACGGCGAAGCTGATTTTAATGTCGCCGGTTACTCGGAAAAAGATGGCGACGAACCTCTAAATCTTCATGCGCAATTTAAAACATCAATAGTCAGAAAGCCTGGACAGATCGATTATATTCTTGAACAGAAAAACCAGATCAGGAAAATAACGAGGCATAACAGGCTGTCGCCAAAGATAGCTGAGAGTCAAGAGTTGTGGCAAAAGGCTTTGCTTAATCTTGGTCTTAAGAAACAGAGGAACCTTAACTCAGAAGTAAATTTTTCTTATGAATTCTCATTTACGCCATCAGAGCCTGAGCTTGAGGAAATGATTGCCGAGTGGGAGAAAAGCCATGACTCTAAATGGGACGATATCGGGTTTACACTTAAGGGAGAGCAGGTTCCTCGATGGCTGAGCAATTCTCTAGCGAGAGATCAATTTGAGTTGGATGTAAAGAGAATTGATGAAGAGATCGTAGATGCTAAAAGTATCTTGGAACAACTCACTGAAAAAAGGGACTTAATTCTAGGTCTGCTCAAATAGAAGGAGCCGGAATGAACAAGAATATTAGGCTACTATTTGTTGTTGCAGCAGCGTGTATCATCATATCTTCTGTGTTCTTTGGTGGGAAAATTTCTTTCAATGAGCAAATGCCAATTTATGATGGATTAAGAAGCACATCAGCTATTATCTTTGCAGTGATGGGGGCATGGATTGCTTTGTTGTATCCAGGAAAACTATCACAGGCTTTTGGCCAGAAGCCATACAAAGAAAAAGCAAATGAGATTGACCAAATAAATAGACTTTTCCGCCCCATGATTTATTCGACCGTTATTTTGATGGTCGTAATTGGTGTGTCATTTGCTGTGCCTTTAGCGAAACAAATCACCTATCTTCATCCCCATAAAGAGATTTTCCGCGCGGTAAGTTTTGGAGCAATTGCATTCCTTACTCTTCTCCAGTTTTGGTCAATCATATTGACTCTCGTTCCGGGGGACACAATAAAGGATGATCTCGATGATATAAAATCTCGGGAAGAAATGCTTGAAAGAATGAAACCAGGCAGAAAAAAGCACTAACAAAGCATTGCAGCGGACAAGCCGCTGAATGCGGCGTTAGACGTGTCCGGTCCTGTTCGTTTTCATCGGAATGCCGCGGAGCCCTGAGGGTTCGGCACAGTTTCCTACCTCGTCGCCGGAGAGCTTTGTCCGGCCGGTAGCTTCGTTCGAGGCGCGGCCGCATCAGGTGCTGTCGAGGTCATGCTCATCCGCAATTGCGGCAATCGCTTCCGCGGCTGCTAATCTTTCTGGGCAATAGCTTCGTTGGGTGCGCCTGTGCTCATCACGTCGCGGTGCGCTTAGCGAGGCTGGCAATAAGAACAAGAAGGGCGGTGGCTTCGTTCGCGTGTGGCGGGACCGGCCACCGTTCTAACAAGTAGCTGGAGGCGTAAGGCTGCCCGCCTTCATTGTGCAGCCATCCCATGAGACAAGGAGAGCAAAATGGCGAGACTGACACTGAAGACCGAGCAATCAAGCATTTCGGTCGAAATTGGTACAGAGCAGCATCGAGAAGGTGCACACATTCACATCTACGCCGGTGGCAACGACTACCGTACCGGACAATCGGTGTATGAAGCGGATAAGGGGTTTGTAATCTTAGAAGCAATCCCCCGCGTGATCAGCCAGTGGGGCAACTCAAGTTGGTCAACATCGCTCACCGGCCGTGATTCGAATGTTGAGAAAATTGAGAAGATCAGTCTGTACTTCGAAGAGCTAATGAAGGCGGCGAAGGAAAAAGGGGACGAGAAGAACGAGCAAATGGCTCAGTGGGTTCAGAAGCAGATTCTCGACTATTACTTCAAGTATTCGTCCACCAATGCTAGGTTTGAAGTTTCTGTTGCTTGCAAATCGGAAGAAATTCGCATTCCGCTTCCTTGGCCGCTCAACCCCAAGATTGATACAAAGACCGCGAATCTTGAAATGGCATTTACTTTCCGGGTTCTAAAGCTGATTACGCCAGAAGAGATGGCCATGGTTCGTGATTTTATGGCCGCCGCAATTGGTAAAGGTTTGGTCGTTGATTACGAATATGCCTAACAAGTAGTTCAACGCGGACGCGCACTGCTGCGCAGTGCGCGCCGGTTAACATCCGCGTTAGGGGTCATGGAGGCAGATCACGGCGAGTCGTTTAAGGAGCTGTGCGCTCATTACGGCGCGGCAATGTACTTTGCCCAAGTTCTTGAGCACGGAATTGCCAACGCGCTTCTGTTTCTCGACCTCATCCCGAGAACTTCCGCTAAATACAGCCCTGAGCAGTTCGACGCTTTCTATGAGGACCAGTTCGAGAAGACGCTCGGCAATCTGATTCGCACACTCAAGTCTGTCACAACCGTTCCGAAAGACTTGGAAGATGCGCTACAAGAGAGCAAAGACCGTCGGGCTCACGTAGCCCACCATTTCTTTCGGGAGGCCGCAGACGACATCTACCTCAAGAACTACCAAAAGCGCATCGACGAGCTTGAGGGACATCGTGCATTCTTCCAAGCTACGGATGAGTTGCTTGAGGCGTTCGTGTGGCCAGTAATGCAGAGTTACGGCTACACCGAAGCAACCATGGAGAGGGCCATGAAAGAGTACGGAAAGTATCTCGAGCATGACCCCTAACAATGCGTTCAAGCCGAAGCCGCTTCGTTCCACTAACCACATGGCAGATAAAGCTTGCCATGTGGTTGGCTCCACTACGCGTCTCGGCTTAACTTAGGTGTTAGAAGCCATAGCAATGAATGAAGTCGTCATCAAATCAGCAGATACAGTCGCACAGCTAGTGCTATCAAACATCGAGGGCGACTATTTTACTGTGGCATACAAACGTAATGATATCTTCCTTTCTAGGCGTGTCTGGGGCTACACCGACTGCGACTTATTAGTTGATCTATTTGCGTACATGGCCAAAGAGTGGAAAGGTTGGAGCGGCGAAATAGAATGGGCATCAATTGAGCAAGAGTTCTCAATTACATGCACATCAGACCAGAAAGGCCACATAGTGATTAAGCTAAAAATCTCCCAGTACGAAGGAGCAGAACCTTGGGATGCTCAAGTAACCTTGAATTTAGAAAGTGGACTGATGGAAGACGCCTCAAAAAATGTTAAGGCATTTTTCCAAGGGTGAATGGCTTCTAACTAGTGGTTCAAGTCGTTCGCTTCGCTCACTGGGACAGTCAAACGCTGCGCGCTTGCCTGCCCTTTAACCTAAGCGTTAGCTTAGGCTTGTATCCGCCATGAAGAATTGGATAGCCAATACAAAACTTAATACTCTATTAGACGGCGGCTCTCGTGATTTAGATGGCGAGCAAGTCAGGCGGCTTCTAATAGAGTACTGCGAAAGATATCAAGAAATTTATCCTTTTGAGATTTTAGAAAAGCCACTTGCATATTTGACCCAGCACACAAGCTCAGAAATAAGCTATGAGATAGCCCATGCAGAACTAAGCATTGCAGCTGCAGAGTATTGCTTCAGTCTTAACGAAATTTCCGAAGCCCTTCTTGAGTTAATTAACACAAGGCATCTTACTGTGGCACAGGCAAAGAAAGTCATTAACCATATTTTCGAGGCATACTCTTGCAATGAAAGCCCTGAAGAGTTCATAGAAAGAGAAGACGCATATTTATGCGAAAAGCTATCTTCCATCACCGGCTAACAACTGGTTCAAACCGTTCGCTTCGCTCACTGGGACGGGCTAAAGCACGCCCCTTAACCAAACGTTGAGGCTGTAGAAAAACCTGCTACCAGCCACTTCACCCACGGATACCCTCGCATACCAATCGCAGGGGGCGCAGGAATGACGCCTCGGGCACCGTTGAGCTGGATTCCTGTGAAAAGCCCCTTGTGCCACTGTCTCACCATTACCACTGTCCCACCCACTACCGTTTGACTATCGACAAAGCACGACGATGAAGGAATCTGACTGGAAGCTGTTCCAAACGCTGAAACCCACCCTGCTCAACCGACTGTGTGAGCGAGCTCTTCAAGAGTGTGTTCAGGCGATGGCTGACGAGACGCTGTCGGCACATGAGCGGTTTCTCAAGGTTTTTTACCTGATCAATGAAAGAAACGAGGATGTCGCGGTCTGTTTCGACGATCCCCGGCGCTCGAACCTGTTCTTCAAACTGGTCGAGCTTAAGGTGCGCGACTTACTTGAGCCGCATGAGCTGGCTCGGTTCAGTGAAGAGGCGCAAGCGCTGCTGAACCCCCGGCCGGGCCGATAGCCATGAACGATGCCTCCCTGCTCCAGATTCTCAAAGCCCGTTTCGACAAGCACCCGCAGCGCCACGCGGCCATCGGCTGGTCCGAGGTTCAGGCGAGGCTGGAACGGGCCCCGGAGGCGCTTGCTGCCCTGCGCGCCATGGAGGAGACGGGTGGCGAGCCGGATGTGATCGGGCGCGATGGCGATGCCGGTCAGATTCTCTTTTGCGACTGCTGCGCTGAAAGCCCGCCTGGCCGCCGCAGCCTCTGTTACGACCAGGCCGCCCTTGACGCTCGCAAGGCCAACAAGCCGCAGGGCAGCGCGCTTGAAATGGCCTCTGCCATGGGCGTCAGCCTGCTGACCGAAGCGCAATACCGGGCGCTCCAGGAACTCGGCGAGTTCGATCTGAAAACCTCCAGCTGGATAGCGACGCCGGCGGAGGTGCGTGCGCTCGGCGGGGCGCTCTTCGCAGACCGCCGCTACGGCCGGACCTTTGTCTACCACAATGGCGCGCAGTCGTATTACGCCGCTCGGGGCTTTCGCGCTGTGCTGCGGGTTTGAGCCGTTCGTGCCGGTACTTCTGGTTGGAATCCGCTTCGCCTGAGGGCGCCATGTTCCGGTTGACCCCGACCCCGCTGGAATGGTTGCCTGCGCAGCATTGCAACCGCTGTTGGAGAACGTCATGTGGGATGAACGCTACGCCGCCGAGGAATACGCCTATGGCACGGAGCCCAATCAGTTTCTGGCCGAGCACTTTCATGCGCTGCCCAAGGGTCGGGTGCTCAGCCTGGCCGAGGGCGAGGGACGCAACGCGGTGTTCCTGGCGCGTCAGGGCTATGCCGTGACTGCGGTGGATGGCTCGGCGGTCGGCCTGCGCAAGGCCGAGAAGCTCGCCCGGGAGCACGGCGTCGAGATCGAGCTGGTGCATGCCGACCTGCTCGACTACGAGATCGGCGAGAACTGCTGGGACGGCATCGTCTCCATCTTCTGCCCGCTGCCGGCCGGCCCGCGTGCGGCGCTGCATCGCAAGGTGGTGGCCGGGCTCAAGCCTGGCGGCGTGTTCCTGCTGGAAGCCTACACGCCCGAGCAGCTCCGTTATGGCACCGGGGGCGGCCCGTCGCCGGAAACCAAGACCACCCGCGCGTCGCTGATCGAGGATCTGCGCGGACTGACCTTCACCCATCTGGCCGAAGTCGAGCGCGAGGTGGTGGAAGGCAGCTACCACACCGGCCTGGGCGCGGTGGTGCAAGCCATCGCGGTGAAGGATTAATGCAATGTTGCCCCGCAATGGCGAGCAGCTGCCGGTCGACGGCAGCATCGTCTCGGCCAGCATCACGGGCGAATCGGTGCCCCCGCCGACAGCCTGGGTGAGCGGCGAGGGGCTGGCCTCCTGAGTAGGCGACGCCGAGTGAAAAGGCCATGAGGCGGCTGCAGGGGACAGGCCATGCTGGGTTGTTTCGGGCGTCCTGGGAATGACGGCCCTGGCGACGTGCCACTGCCTTGGCGGCAGTGGCACATGGCCTTATGCTTCCCCGGTCCGCCAGCTTCCGGGCTGGTACCGATGTAGTCGACAGTGAGTTGATCGGAATGGCTTTGCTGAAAACGGCGGTATTCATTGCGTCCCGCTTCCAGGAATTCGCTGAACTGCGTGATCACCTCAGGCGCAAGATCGCCGATTATCCGGTGGTGGATTTCGCCCCCGTGGATCTCAACGATGGCAGCGTCAGCCATCGACCTCCGCTGGAAAAGTGCCTGGGCTTCGTGCGCCGCTCGGAGTTCATGATCCTGCTGGTGGGCGACACCTATGGTTCGCTGGCGCCGGGCTTCGAGAAGTCCTTTACGCACCTGGAGTACGAGGAGGCCACCCGTGAGGGCGCCAGTACGCGCGTGCTCGTGTTCATGATTGGCGAATCCTACCGGGAAGGGCGCATTCTCCACAGCGAGGACCCCACCTTTGCCGCCTGGCAGGGACAACTGGAAGCGCGCCATACGCTGGGCTATCTGCCGCCGGAGTTGTCGGCCGAGGAAAAGGCCGACCGCATCTTCGATCAGCTACTGGCGGCCCTCTACGAGATGCGCTTCGGCGCCTTGAGCGTCGATATCGATGATCGGGTGCAGGCGGAGCTGTTCGAGGCGGTTTCCGAGGATGCCCTAGACGACTCCGAAGTGACCGTGCTCGAGCGGCGGGACGCGCAGTTGCGCGGTGTCGATCTGGAGGATGCGGACGAATATGCCGGGAATCCGATGGCGGCCCTGTTGCAGCCCGCCGCCGTCGCCGCCCGGGAGCAACTCCAGGAGGCTTCGCGGGCCATCGAGCTGCGGGATTACGGGGTGGCGGTTACCCATTTGCGCCGCGCAGTCGACTTCAAGCCGTTGGATATGCGTTCCAACTACTGGCTGGCGCAGTTGTATATCTCGCTGGGGCGCAAGGACAAACTGGCGGAAGCCGAGGAGCTGGCTGATCGCGCGGCGCGCATCGCCGCCCACGATGACCTGAGGGTGCGCGCGGCGGCGGCCTACATGCTGGCGGCCCGGGCCGCGCTTGGCGCCGACCGGCGCGAGGAAGGGCTCCGTTACGCGACCCAGGCCGTGGAGGAGGCGCCCTGGTTCGCGCGCGCCCATGTCGAACTGGCGCGCCAGCAGGTGGCGTCGGGGCTGATCGAGCAGGCCGTTGAGTCCATCCGCACCGCCTACCGCTCCCACTCCGGAAGCCTCAAGGAGGTTTACGGCGATCCAGCGTTTCGCAGCATTCGCGGGCGCATCAACGCGCTGGTCGGCGAACTCAAGGCGCGGTTGCGCGGCACGGTCGAGAAATTGCGCGAGAGCAGCCGGGAAATGGCCGGCCTGTATGGCGAACGGGTTCAATTCGCCGCGCTGGACGAGTTTTCCCTGCCGCGCCTGGTCGAGGAGGGGCGCCGGGAAATCCGCGAGCAGCATCGCCGGGTGTGCGAGGCCCTGGCGACCAAGGCGGCCGCAGAGCAGGCGTTGGGCGATGCCGATCTGGGGCACTTGCCCATTTCCGCAGAGGCGTTTCGCTTCAATCGCGAGCCGGATGCGATCCACATCATTTGCTGGCACAAGCGCATAGGTGATGCCATTTATCCGGAAGACGTGGTTTTCACCTTCCGATTCAACAATTCCAGCAAGGCGCTTCCCTTTGTCTGGAGGCGCGGCCCGATCCGCCTCTACCGTGCGCTTGAGGATGATGTCCAGGTCACTACGGACGCGCCCTGGCTGTTCGATCACGTGCCGGTGCATGTGCAGATTCCGGAAAGAACCCCGGGACAGCTGCTGCGCGAGGCGCGTGGCCAGGCGATGGCGGAACTCAACAGCGCGCGCGAACGGCGGGCGCTGTGCCAGGCCGAGATCGACGCGAATGGGCCGCTGGGGCCTTTCATTCTGGGTGGCGTCGGGCTTGTCGTGCTGGTCTGCGGGCTGGCGGCGCTCGCCGTGGGCCAACCCTGGGGCTGGGTGGGCCTGGCGGGTATGTTGCTGCTGATCAAGATGTTCCAGTTGCGCAGACACCGCGCAGCCCTGCTTGCCCGGCTGGACGGGATCGTCCAGGCGGAAAGCCGGGCCGAGCAGGACGATCAGCAGCTTTGCGCGCGACTGCGCGAGTTGGAGGAGAACGCCGCCCGGGCCGCCAACTCCGCCAGCACGGCGCTACGCCTGTTCGAGCGCCGTGCGCTGAGCCAGCGGGCGACGCTGGTGCCGTTCAAGACGCTCGTGGGGGCGCAACCTGGCGGACTGATCCGCGTCCAGCGCGAGACGCTGTCGCGCGGCACCACCGAGCAGGGCCGCGCGATACGGGTGGTCGATGGCTTGTTGGGTCTGGACGCGATGTCCGGCGACAACGGCCGTGACTGGCACCTGTTCCGTGTGCAGGAAATGAATGAGCGTGAAGTGCTGCTGTCGCGGCAGGCTGCCTATCGCCGTGGCTGATTCGATGTGGAATGAGTGCGCATGTTGTCCTTTTTTTATTCGCGGTATCTGAAACTCATGGCGGCGCTGGATCGCCCGTTCGGCCAGGGCGGTCACGCCGAGGGTCGTGGGCACGCCCACACGCCGCCCGTTTCGGAGCAGGCCTTCGAGGCGGCGGACGCCCTGGCTTCCCGTCTGGGGAATCGCTATCGGGGCATCGGGGTTTCCGTCGGGCTGCTCAGCATTCTGATCATCTTTTCCGCCGTGGCGCCGCCTGCGCTGGGGCTGGCGGGTCGCCTCGAACTGGTGCTCGGCATCCTCAAGGTGCTGAGCATGGCGATCATGCTGGCCCTGGTGGTGTATGGCGCCCGCACCGGCCTGCGCAAGCGCTGGATCATGGCGCGTCGGCAGGCGGAATCCCTGCGTTACCAGATGCTGGCCGAGCGAATCCAGCATCTGAGGACGTTGCTCGCCGAGCAAGCGCCAGAGGCCGACCGGCAGCGCGAGGCCGGTGAGTTGAAGGCGTTGATTCGCACGCACCTGGGCACGGGTACCGAGCATTGTCAGATCGGCTACAACCGCAGGAAGGCGTGGCAGTACGCGGCCGTGGAGCGGATGGGCGATCGGCTGGGCTGGATCGGGTTCGTACTGGCGCTGGGGGCGGCGGTTGCCCACCTGTTCTGGCATGCCAGTTGGATGCTGTTGCTCACCGTATTCGTGCCCGCCCTCATCGGCGCCATACATGGCATCAACGGCTTTCTGAAACTTGAGGATCTGGCCGAGGACCATCTATCCATGGCCTCCCGGCTGTCGCAGGTCGCCGAGGAACTGGAGCGGGTGTCCGCCGACGAGCCTTCCCGGCTAGTCGAACTGGCGGAGCTTGCCTATCAATTGCTGACCGACCGGGATGTCCACTGGGCGGAAATCGCGAATCGGCTGGGGCTGAAAATAGCGTAAGGCGATACGCCATGATCTTTCTTCACTACACCGGGCATCTGCTGCGGGGACGAGATGACCCGCGCTGGCAACTGCCGCGCACTCAGCTGGAACAGCGGGTGGCGGATTTCCTCGTCAAACACGGGGTGGGTCGCGCGTATGGCTCCCTGGCCTGCGGCGCGGATCTGCTGGTGGTGGAGCAGGCGCTGCTGCGGGGGATCGAGGTGGTGGCGTTCGTGCCCTATGGCATCGAGCGTTTCGAAGCGCTCTCCGTGCGCATGGGTGGCGAGGAGGAGGTCGCTCGCTACCGGCGCGTACTGCAACGGCTGCCGGAGATGCGCCTGCTGCCCTTGGCCGAATCCGGCGAGACAGCGTTTCGCCTGACCAGCGAGCGGGCCATGCGCGCGGCCCGAGAGGATGCTCTGGGGCGAGGTGCCGGAGTGCTCCAACTGGCCCTGTGGGATGGCTGCCCCGGCGTGCAGGGAACGGCGGGGGATGTGGCGGCCTGGATGGCGGCCGGCGGTCGAACCCGGATACTGAAACTGCCCGAGGGTGTGCTGGACGATACCGGGGCGCAGCCGGCGCGTCTTGATGACGAGCGCATCGCTTCGTACCTACTCGGCGAGGAAGTGCAGCGGGCATGGCGAGCCGCCGGGTTGAAATTGCGGGAGGCAGCGGTGTTCCATGCCGCCCGGCTGCTGGAGGGCGTCTTTCGCACGGCCAGCAAGCGCCTGGGGCTGGGCATCAGGACGCAGGAAATCCATGCCTGCATCGAGGCGCTGGCGGGTGCGCGTCGCCTGGATGAACCCACGCGGATTGCGGCGCACGCCTTGCGCCGGGCCGGCAACGACGTGCGGCATGTGCAGCGCTCGCTGGGCGGAGAAGAGCACTGGGTCGCGCTGGCTTTCGCCCGCCTGGTGGTGCGCTGGTACGCGAGCCGCTTCAGCGGCGGCATGCGGCTGGCAGATGCCGATCTGGACCTGCCGGCCACGCCCTACGATCCGCTGATCCAGCGCCTGCTGCATGCCTCGACGGAAAGAGACATGCGAGACATCCTCCCGGAGCTGCACGCCGGCCTGAAGCTGGCTCCCATGCTGGCCAACGTGGTGATCGAGAAGGCCATCGATCTGCGATTGTGGGGCGATGCGGAAAAGCTGATTCGCGTTGCGGAGCGCCTGGAATCGCGCAATCGCCGCACGCTGGAACTGAAGGCTCTGTTGCAAAGCCGCCGGGGCCATCCCGAGCGTGCAATCGAGCTGCTTGGCAACCTGAAGATTCAACCATTCGACAGCGAGCTGCCGGGCATCCTGGCCGGCGCGTATAAACGGGTCTGGCTGCAGCGGGGTAACGCCCTGCACCTGCACAAGGCGACCGACCTCTACATGCGCGCCTGGCGCTCCAGTCAGGCGCCCTATGTGGGCATCAACGCGGCGGCCTGCCAGAGTTGGAGCGGCAATGCGGTGGAGGCTCGGGATATCGCCCGGCAGGTGATCCAGGTAGTCACTCAGCAGGCGCGCCATTGGCCGGAAGACGACAGCGATTACCTGAACTGGGATTTCTATAGCCTGTCCACCATGACGGAAGCCCTCTGGCTGAGTGGCGATCTTGAAGGCGCGCAGGAGTGGGAACGCCATGCGCTGGCCAGGGGTGGCGAGCAGGGTGCGCCGGTTGAGGTGTTCATTGAGCAAATGGCGCTGCATCGCCGACATGAGCGCTGATCAGGCAAAGCTCACGACCCACTGGAGCAGAGATGAACTTCGACAAGCTTTTTGAAGCGTTCGAGTACGGCAGCTTCGGTGCGCCGGACGAGATAAAGACCTATGTCGACAAGGAGACGGGGGCGTATTACCTCGTCGCTGCGCACGGTGATCAGCTTGACGATCTTCCGGATGACCTGGGGTCGTACAAGTACCTGATCCTGCCGGGCCCGAACGAGCTGGACCTGGGGCGCAGCCTGGTCCTGCGCTTCGCTGAGCGTTTTCTGCCAGATGACTACGGCGACGTCCAGGACATGTTCCGCAGGAAGGGCGCCTATTCGGCATTCAAGGATCGACTTGCTCGCAAGGGCATGCTCGACCAATGGTATGAGTACGAAGCCCAGGCGCAGCGGCAGGCGCTGCGCGAGTGGTGCGAGGAGCTGGGCATCGATCTCGAGGGCTGATGGCGGCGGCTCTGGGGCCGGGTAGCATGGCCGGCATGACCGTTGTCCGCAGGAGTACTGAAACATGAGCCAGTCATCCCTGATCCTCGGCGCCCAACCGCTGGGCCCGCAGATGCCCGGCATTGATCCCTTCATCTTCGCCGCCTATCACCAGGACCATTACCCCAGGGGCAACGGCCGCCTGGGGCCGGATGCCACCCTGTTGCGCGGGCGCGACATCGGCATGGACTTCAGCGGCCGGGGCGGCTGGAGCATGTACCACGGCGAAGAGATCCCGGGCTTCCCGGCCCACCCGCACCGGGGCTTCGAGACCGTGACCATCGTGCGCCGGGGGCTGGTGGACCATGCCGATTCGCTGGGCGCCACCGCCCGTTACGGCGAGGGCGACGTGCAGTGGCTGACCACCGGCAGCGGCGTACAGCACGGCGAGATGTTCCCGCTGGTGCACGAGGACCAGGACAACACCCTGGACCTGTTCCAGATCTGGCTGAACCTGCCGGCCAAGAACAAGCTGGCGCCGCCGGATTTCACCATGTTCTGGGCGCATACCATTCCGCGCGTGACGCTGCCCGGTGCCGAGGTGGAGGTGATCGCGGGGGATTACGGCGCGGTGCGCGCGCTTACGCCGCCGCGTGCGTCCTGGGCCAGCGAGACGGACGCCGATGTGGCCATCTGGATCGTACGCATCGAGCCGGGCGCGAGCGTCACGCTGCCGGCGGCCTCGGATCGGGCGCGGCGGGCCATCTACCTGACTACCGGGCGTTCCTTCGTGGTTGGTGATACCCGCTTCGACCGCCGGGTGATGGTGGAGGTGCGCGCCAACCAGCCGGCGTCGCTGCACAACGACAGTGGCGAGGTGATCGAGCTGCTGGTGCTGCAGGGCAAGCCGATCGGCGAACCGGTGGCCGCGCGCGGCCCGTTCGTGATGAACACCCAGGAAGAGCTGGTGCAGACCATCCGCGACTACCAGCGCACCGAGTTCGGCGGCTGGCCCTGGCCGAGCCGCGAGCATACGCATGGTACGTCGGGGCGCTTTGCGCAGCATCCGGATGGGCGGATGGAAAGGCCGGAGGTTTAAGTGGCTATGGGGGGACGACGGTGTGCCTGTCCACCACCGCGCCGGCCCGGCGCCGCTTGTGCGGCGCATGGTGGATCGGTGAAGCGTGATCCACCCTACGATTGCCTCAGCGCCGTACCGCGACGTAGGGTGGACAACGTTTTCTTGTCCACCATCGCGCCGGAACGGCGCGCCTCGCGGCGCGCTTGGTGGATCGGTGAACGCGCGATCCACCCTACGATTGTGCGGCTCAGCTTTCCCCGGCCAGCTTGCGATCCAGCTGGAACTTCCAGCGCGTGTACATCAGCGCGCTGCAGAACAGCACCAGGCTGATGAGCGCTTCGGCCCAGCCGTACAGGGCACGCGCCGGGTCGAAGGCGGCCAGCACGCCCTGGATGAAGTAGATGTTCACCACGAAGCACAGCCAGGCATGGCCGCGTGCGTGGCCGAGCAGCACGCTGGGGGCGAGGATCAGCAGCGGCACCAGCACGATGCTCAGCACCACCCAGGTGCGTGCGCCGTGCAGGTCGGCGAAGACGCCGTTCCAGACGCCGATCAGCAGCAGCAGCGCCAGGTAGCCGATCAGGCTGACCCAGCGGGTGAAGCGCACGCGCGGTTGTAGCCATTCCATGGCCGGCAGCGGTTTCTTTTGCTTAGCCACGGCGCTCTCCCAGTTGGCCGGCGGTCTGCGCCAGGCGCAGGCCGAGGGCGCGGCACAGGGCGATTTCATGCTCGTCCAGCGGACGCTTGCCGTCGGCGCCGGCGTGGTGGCTGGCGCCATACGGCGTGCCGCCGCCACGGGTCTCGATCAGCGCCGCTTCGCTGTACGGCAGGCCGCAGATCAGCATGCCGTGGTGCAGCAGCGGCAGCATCATCGACAGCAGGGTGCTTTCCTGTCCGCCGTGCAGGCTGGCGGTGGAGGTGAACACCGCCGCCGGCTTGCCGACCAGCGCGCCGGTCAGCCACAGGCTGTTGGTGCCGTCGAGGAAGTACTTCATCGCGGCGGCCATGTTGCCGTAGCGGGTCGGGCTGCCGAGCACCAGGCCGGCGCAATGCTTCAGGTCGTCGAGGGTGGCGTACAGCGCGCCCTCGGCAGGAATCTCCGGGGCCACGGCTTCGCACTCGGTGGACACCGCCGGCACGGTGCGCAGGCGCGCCTCGAAACCGGCCTGCTCGATGCCGCGCGCGATGTGCCGGGCCATCTCGGCGGTGGCGCCGTGGCGGCTGTAATACAGCACCAGGATGTAGGGTGAACTCACGGCAGGATCTCCAGCACTTTCTCCGGCGGACGGCCGACCACGGCCTTGTCGCCGACCACCAGGATCGGCCGCTCGATCAGCCGCGGGTGGGCGACCATGGCCTCGATCAGTTGGTCCTCGCTCAATGCCGCATCGGCCAGGCCGAGGGTCTGGTACTCCTCTTCGCCGCTGCGCAGCAACTGGCGAGCGCTCAGGCCCAGCTTGCCGAGCAGGGTGCGCAGGTCTGCGGCGCTGGGCGGGGTTTCCAGGTAACGCACCACGGTGGGGGCCAGGCCGCGGGCTTCGAGCAGTTCCAGCGCGCCGCGCGATTTGGAGCAACGCGGGTTGTGGTAGAGGGTCAATTCACTCATGGCAGGTCGCCTCCGACGTAAGGTGGCGGGTATTCTACCCGCCCGGGTTGGCGGAGGCGCGTGGGCTTTCGCGGCGCCGGTGGATTCGGCGAGGAGACGGCATGCGGCAGTGGCTGGCCAATGGGGTGGAGTTCTGGCGGTTCCTGTTCCGCCGCTTCCTGGACGACAACGGCCTGGACAGCGCCGCGTCGCTCACCTACACCACGCTGTTCGCGGTGGTGCCGACCATGACGGTGACCTTCTCGGTGATCTCGATGGTGCCGGCGTTCCGCGAGCTGGGCGGCGAGCTGCAGAGCTTCATCTTCCGCAACTTCGTGCCCTCCACCGGGGCGACGCTGCTCTCCTACCTGCAGGCGTTCAGCGAGCAGGCCCGGCAGCTGACCTGGGTGGGGGTGATCTTCCTGGTGGTCACCGCGCTGATGATGATGCTGACCATCGAAAAGGCCTTCAACACCATCTGGCGGGTGCACCAGCCGCGCCGGGGGGTGAGCAGCTTCCTGATCTACTGGGCGATCCTCAGCCTGGGGCCGCTGCTGCTGGGCGCGGGCTTCGCCATCAGCACCTACGTGGCCTCGCTGTCGCTGCTGGTCGGGCCGGACGCGCTGTTCGACGTCACCTGGCTGATCCGCATCGCGCCGCTGCTGCTGGAGGTCGCCGCGTTCACGCTGCTCTACGCGGTGGTGCCCAACACCCGCGTGCCGGTGCGCCATGCCTTGCTCGGCGGCCTGTTCAGCGCGCTGCTGGTGGAAGCGGCGAAGAAGCTGTTCAGCCTGTACGTCAGCGCGTTCCCGGCCTACCAGCTGATCTACGGCGCGTTCGCCACCGTGCCGCTGTTCCTGCTGTGGATCTACGTATGCTGGCTGATCGTGCTGCTCGGCGCAGAGCTGGCCTGCAATCTCTCATCGACCCGTGCCTGGCGCACGCGTCCCTTGCCTCGTCTGCTGGCGCTGCTGGGTGTGTTGCGGATCTTTCAGGATCGCCAGCGCACCGGCGCGACGCTGCGCCATGCGCAGCTGCGGCGCGAGGGCTGGCCGCTGCCGGAGGAGGAGTGGCACGAGATTCTCGGCTTCCTGCAGCGCGAGCACCTGGTATGCCGTACGGCCGGCAACGCCTGGGTGCTGTGTCGCGACCTGAATGCCTACCCGCTGGATCGCCTGCTGGCGCGCAGCCCCTGGGTGCTGCCGGCATTGCAGAGCCTGCCGGAGGAGCTGCCGGAGGGCTGGTATCCGGCGTTGCGCGAAGGGCTGGCGGAGCTGGAGCAGGCGCGCGAGGACATTTTTCACGGCAACCTGGGTGACTGGCTGAGCGCTGGTCGCGAGGAAAGAACATGAACGGATGGAAGCGATGGGCGCTGGCGCTGTGCGTGGCGCTGGCCGGTTGCGGCGCGGCCGATCTGGGGACCGACCAGCATGGCCAGACGGTGACGCCCGAGAGCCTGCAGGGCCAGTGGCTGGTGATCAACTACTGGGCCGAATGGTGTGCACCGTGCCGCAAGGAGATCCCTGAGCTGAATGCCCTGCCGCAGCGGATCGACAAGGTGCGCGTGCTGGGCGTCAATTTCGACGGCCTGCAGGGCGACGCACTGTTGCGGGCGGCCGAGGGCATGGGTATCGACTTCACCGTGCTGGCCGACAATCCGGCCGAGCATTTTGGCCTTGAGCCCAGTGGCGTGCTGCCGGTGACCTATCTGGTGGACGAGCGTGGCAAGGTGCGCGCGCGGCTGCTCGGCGAACAGACCGCCGACGGCCTGGTGGCAAGGCTGCAGGCGCTGCGGGAGGGCTCATGAGCATTGCCTTGCAGGCATGGGTGAGCGGCCGGGTGCAGGGCGTGTGGTTCCGCCAGGGCACCGCCGAGCAGGCGGCGACGCTGGGTGTGAACGGCTGGGTGCGCAACCTGCCGGACGGGCGGGTCGAAGCCTGGCTGGAAGGGGAGGAGCAGGCGGTGCGCGCCCTGGCGCGCTGGCTGGAGCAGGGGCCGCCGAAGGCGGCAGTCACCGGCGTGCAGGTGCAGGAACAGGCGCCGCAGGGATATGCGGATTTCGAGGTCCGGCGCTGAGGCAACCGTAGGGTGGATCGCGCTTCATCGATCCACCAAGCGCCGCCGCCAGGCGCGGCCGGCCAGGCGCGGCCGGCTAGGCGCGCCGTACCGGCGCGATGGTGGACAAGGAAGGCGTTGTCCACCCTACGGATCGAGGTACGGCGCTGAGGCAATCGTAGGGTGGATCACGCTTCACCGATCCACCGCGCGTGCCGCAAGGCGCGCTGTGCCGGCGAGTTGGTGCGTTGTCCACCCTACGGGTCGAGGCCAGCGCTGGGGCGATAGTAGGGTGGATCACGCTTCACCGATCCACCAAACGTGCCGCCCCCGGCGTCAGCCGCCGATGCGCTGCTTGAGGAACTCCAGGATGCCGTCGAGGGCGACGTTCTGGCTTTCGCTATCGCGGCGGCCTTTGTACTCCAGGGTGCCTTCGCCCAGGCCGCGGTCGCTGACCACGATGCGGTGCGGGATGCCGATCAGCTCCATGTCGGCAAACTTCACGCCGGGGCTGGTCTTCTTGTCGCGGTCGTCCAGCAGCACTTCGTAGCCGGCGGCGGTGAGCTGCGCGTACAGCGCATCGGTGGCCTGCTTGACGCTGTCGTTCTCGTACTTCATCGGCACGATGGCGATCTGGAAGGGCGCCAGGGCGTCCGGCCAGAGGATGCCGCGCTCGTCATAGTTCTGCTCGATGGCGGCGGCCACCACGCGGGACACGCCGATGCCGTAGCAGCCCATGATCAGGGTGACCGGCTTGCCGTTCTCGCCCAGCACATTCAGGTTCATGGCCTGGCTGTACTTGGTGCCGAGCTGGAAGATGTGGCCCACTTCGATGCCGCGCTTGATCACCAGGGTGCCCTTGCCGTCCGGGCTCGGGTCGCCTTCCACCACGTTGCGCAGGTCGGCCACTTCGGGCAGCGGCAGGTCACGCTCCCAGTTGATGCCGAAGTAGTGCTTGTCGTCGACGTTGGCGCCGGCGCCGAAGTCGCTCATCAGCGCCACGGAGCGGTCGATGATGCAGGGGATTGGCAGGTTGACCGGGCCCAGCGAACCCGGGCCGGCGCCGATGGCGGCGCGGATCTCGGCTTCGGAGGCGAACACCAGCGGGCTGGCGACCCGTTCGTGGTTGGCGGCCTTGATCTCGTTCAGCTCGTGGTCGCCGCGCACGATCAGGGCGATCAGCTTGCCTTCCTCGGCGGCATGCACCACCAGGGTCTTGACGGTCTTCTCGACGGCCAGGTTGTAGCGCTCGACCAGCTCGGCGATGGTCTTGGCATCCGGAGTGTCCACCAGGCGCAGGGCTTCGCTGGCGGCGCCGCGTGCCTTCTCGCGCGGAATGGCCTCGGCCTTCTCGATGTTGGCGGCGTAGTCGGAGCTGTCGCTGAAGGCGATATCGTCTTCACCGGACTCGGCCAGCACGTGGAATTCGTGGGAGCCGGTGCCGCCGATGGAGCCGGTGTCGGCCTGCACCGGACGGAAGTTCAGGCCCAGGCGGGTGAACACGTTGCAGTACGCCTGGTGCATGCGGTCGTAGGTTTCCTGCAGCGACTCCTGGCTCAGGTGGAAGGAGTAAGCGTCCTTCATGATGAACTCGCGGCCGCGCATCAGACCGAACCGCGGGCGGATCTCGTCGCGGAACTTGGTCTGGATCTGGAAGAAGTTGATCGGCAGCTGCTTGTAGCTGTTCAGCTCGTTACGGGCCAGGTCGGTGATGACTTCCTCGTGGGTCGGGCCGACGCAGAAGTCGCGCTGGTGACGATCCTTCAGGCGCAGCAGCTCGGGGCCGTACTGCTCCCAGCGGCCGGACTCCTGCCACAGCTCGGCGGGCTGGATGGCCGGCATCAGCACTTCCAGGGCGCCCGCCTTGACCATTTCGTCGCGCACGATGGCTTCGGCCTTGCGCAGGGCGCGCAGGCCCATCGGCAGCCAGGTGTACAGGCCGGAGGCAAGCTTGCGGATCATCCCGGCGCGCAGCAGCAGTTGGTGGCTGATCACCACGGCATCCGACGGGGTTTCTTTCAGGGTCGAGAGGAGATACTGACTGGTACGCATGTTGGCCGTTTCGTCCGTTGCGGGAGCGGAATAGAGCCCGGCATTGTACGGCCACGCCAACAAGGCGTACAGGCACAAACCGGGGAGGGAACATGGCGAATCTGAGCGCACACGAGGTGCAGGCACTGATCCGCGCAGGCGTGCCGATGGCCGAGGACATCGACCTGCGTATCGAACGGGTCGATGGTGAGCGGGCGCTGGCAAGGGTGCCGTTCAATGGGCGATTGGTGCGGCCGGGCGGCACGTTGTCGGGTCCGGTGCAAATGGCGCTGGCCGATACGGCCATGTATGCCGTGGTGCTGGGGGCCTTGGGCCGGGTGGAGATGGCGGTCACCAGTCACTTGAACATCAATTTCCTGGCCAAACCCGCGCCAGTCGATCTGCTGGCCGAGGCGCGCATCCTGCGCCTGGGCCGACGCCAGGCGGTCTGCGAGGTTTCCCTGTTCTGCGCGGGGCAGGAGGATGTGCTGGTGGCCCATGTCACCGGGACCTACGCGTTGCCGGGGTAAGGTGGGGCTTTGGTGGCGCACTAGGCCCGATCGGGTGAGCGCCGGCACCAGAAGCTCGCGAACGAGTTCGCTCCCACGGGCTGTGCCGCTTGCGTGGGAGCGGATTCGTCCGCGACTGGTTAGAGAATGCTCAGCGGGTACTCGATGATCACCCGCACCTCGTCGATGCTCGGCGAGCCGTAGTAGACGCCGTCACTGCTGCGATAGGTGGCCTGGCGCAGGCGCAGGCTTAGGTCTTTGGCCGGGCCTTCCGGCACCACGTAGCGCAGTTCGATGTCGCGTTCCCATTCCTTGCCGTTGTCGGTGGTGCCGACGTCGGCGTCGTCGCCGTAGATGTAGCGGGTCATGAACTTGAAGCCGTTCAGGCCGACCGCCGCCAGGTCCAGGTCGTAGCGGGCCTGCCAGGACTTCTCGTCCTGGGCGTTGAAGTCCGAGCGCTGCACCGAGTTGGCCAGATACACGGTGCCGCCACCATCGATACCGTAGTCGTAGCCAATGCCGTCGAAGCCGCCGATGGACTTCTGGTAGGCCAGCATGAAGCTGTGGGCGCCCAGGCTGTAGGTGGCCGCCAGGCTCCAGATAGTGTTGCCCTCGTCATCGCCGGTACCGGTGTACTCTGCCTCGTAATCGGTACGGTAGATGTTGAAGTCGAAGTTCAACGACTGCTCGTTGACCAGCGGCACCGTGTAATTGAGGTTGCCGTAGACTTTCTGGAAGGCGTCGTGGGCGTCCGAGTAGTACAGCGAGAGCGAGAAGTTGTCGTCGACGGCGTAGGTGCCGCCGACGAAGTCGAGACGTTTCAGGCCAACACTGTCATGGCCGGTCTGTGCCTGGGCATTCAAGGCAGTGAAATGGCCAGCGTTGAGCTCCAGCCCTTCGAGTTCGTTGCTGGTCAGCAGGAAGCCGGTCGCGGTTTCCGGCAGCAGGCGGCTGTCGTCGGTGGCGAACACCGGCACGCCGACGATCTGCTGGCCGTACTTGAGCACGCTGCTGGAGACCCGCGCCTTGACCACGCCGCCAGCCTCGGCGTATTCGTCCTCGGCGTAGCCGTCGGAGCCGACGGGCAGCAGGCCGGTGCCGGCACGGCTCGGGCTGCTGTCCAGCTTCAGGCCGATCATGCCATAGGCATCAAAACCGAAGCCGACCGGGCCCTGGGTGAAGCCGGACTCGAAGGTGGCAGTGAAGCCGTGCGCCCATTCTTCGACCTTGCTTTGGGTGCCGGGCGCGTTGTTCTGAAAGTCGCGGTTGAAGTACAGGTTGCGGTTGAAGAGATCAAGGCTGCTGTCCTCCATCAGTCCCTTCGCTTCGGACTGGGCGCTGGCCATGGCCAGCTGGGAGGCGCCTGCGGTAACGGCCAGGGCGATTGCGCTCAACTTCATCACGTGCATGTGACTGCTCCTTTTGATTGAAGATCGAGGCCGCCCGGGTACCCCCGGGTCGGCTCCTCGTCAGGCTTGCTCTCACCCCGTTGGACCTGCTGCATCCAAGGCGGGTAATTGACGTGGTGGACGGATTCGTTCAAGGCCCCCTGCGGCTGGTACGCGTCCAAGGTTGTAAAGGCGTTTCGATATCAATGGGATATCGTCAGAACGCTTCTGTAAGAAGGCATAGCAATAAATGCCGGCAAGTCAAAAAGGCCCTGGCGCATTTGTGCGGGCGTCCATGGAGCGATGAAAAACGCGGGGGCAGGCGCTATCCTCCCGGCAGGCGCCGTCGGCGCCCGGAATTCTCAGGAGAACCACGATGTTCGTGCTGGCCGAGCAACTTGCAAAAGACACCCTGCCTATTGGCGACTTCCCGCTGTGCCGTCTGCTGTTGATGAACGACAGGCAATACCCCTGGTTCATCCTGGTGCCGCGCCGCGAGGACGTCAGCGAGCTGTTCCAGCTCGACGAGGCGGACCAGCGTCAGCTGTGGAAAGAGACGACGCAGCTGGCGGAGATCCTCAAGGACACCTTCGCGGCGGACAAGATGAACGTCGCCACCCTGGGCAACATGGTCAGTCAGTTGCACATGCATGTGATCGTGCGCCGCAAGGGCGACGCGGCCTGGCCGGCGCCGGTGTGGGGCAAGCATCCGGCCCAGCCCTATTCCGCAGCCGAGCTGCAAGGCATTCGGGACAAGCTTGGCCTGGTGCTGACCGAAGATTTCCATTTCGAGGAGGGCAAGGCATGACGGTAGAAGAACGTATCGCCGACCTGGAAAGCCGCCTGGCTTTCCAGGATGACACCCTGCAGGCCCTGAACGACGAGGTGGTTCGCCAGCAGCGCGACATCGAGCGACTGCAACTGCTGGTCAGTGCGTTATCGCAGCGCCAGGACGAGTTGCAGACGCAGATCGGCAGCGAGGATGAAGACGAGGTTCCGCCCCATTACTGAAGCGTCAGGCAACTGGTGAAGGTGCGCGCTTGCCCATTCAGCGGGTCCTGGAAGCTCAGGCTCCGGGCGAGTAGCTGCAGGGGGCGGGTGTGGTCTTCGGGTGCGGCGCTCAGGCTCGGATACAGCGGGTCGTTGAGAATCGCCGCGCCCAGCCCGGCCATGTGCAGGCGCAACTGGTGCTTGCGGCCGGTGACCGGGTAAAGCGCGTAGCGCCAGTGCTCGCCGCAGGGCTCCAGAACTTCGATACGCGTTTCGCTGTTGGGCTTGCCGTCGCCTTCCTGCATGCGGAAGAACGGCTCGCCCTGCTCAAGATGGGTTTGGCGCAGGACGGGGAAGTTCAGCCGAGGCAGCGGCGGCGCCATGGCCTCGTAGCGTTTGACGATGCGCTGCTGGCGAAAGAGGGCCTGGTAAGCGTCGCGGGTTTGCGGGTTGCAGGAAAACAGCACCAGCCCGGCAGTCAGGCGATCCAGCCGATGCAGCGGCACCAGCTGCGGGTTGTCGAAGCGCTCCACCAGCCGGCTGAGCAGAGTTTCCCGCACGTAGCTGCCGGCGGGGACCACCGGCAGGAAGTGCGGTTTGTCCACCACCAGCAGGTGCTCGTCCTGGAACAGCACCTGCTCCTCGAACGGGATGCGCGCCTCGTCGGGCACTTCACGAAAGTAGCGGACGCGCAGGCCTTCCCGGTAGGGATGATCGGCGCGCAAGGGCTGCCCCTGCTCATCCAGCACGCGATGGCGGGCGAAGCGGTCGAGCCAGACCTCGCGGCCGATCGCCGGGAAATGTGCACACAGGCAATCGAGCACCGTCGGCCAGCGCCCGGCGGGCAGGTGCAGCGTGCTGTGTTTCAACGCCGCATCGCTTCCGTCACGCCTGCTTGCGCTCTGCGGCCAGGCAGGCGGCCGCAGTGAACAGCACGTCGGTCGACGAGTTGACGGCGGTTTCCGCGGCATCCTGCAGGATGCCGATCACGAAGCCGATCGCCACTACCTGCATGGCCACCTCATTGGGAATGCCGAACAGGCTGCAGGCCAGCGGAATCAGCAGCAGCGAGCCCCCTGCCACGCCCGACGCGCCGCAGGCACTGACCGCCGAGACCACGCAGAGCAGCAGGGCAGTGGGCAGGTCGACGCTGATGCCCAGGGTATGCACGGCCGCCAGGGTCAGCACGCTGATGGTGACTGCTGCGCCGGCCATGTTGATGGTGGCACCCAGCGGAATGGAAATGGAGTAGGTGTCCTCGTGCAGGCCCAGGCGTTCGCAGATCTGCAGGTTGACGGGAACGTTGGCCGCCGAGCTGCGGGTGAAGAAGGCGGTAACGCCGCTTTCGCGCAGGCACAGGAAGACCAGCGGGTAGGGGTTGCGGCGAATCTTCCACCAGACGATGACCGGGTTGACCACCAGGGCCACGAACAGCATGCAGCCGATCAGCACCAGCAGCAGCTGGGCGTAGCCGAGCAGGGCCTGCAGGCCGGTGTCGACCAGGGTGGTGGCCACCAGGCCGAACACCCCGAATGGGGCGAAATGAATCACCACCTTGACGATCAGTGTGACGCCGCGGGCCAGGTCGCTGAAGGCCGCGCGGGTGCTGTCGCTGCCCTGGCGGATCGCCAGACCGAGGCCGATGGCCCAGGCGAGGATGCCGATGTAGTTGGCTTCCAGCAGGGCGCTGATTGGATTGCTGGTGATGTTGAACAGCAAGGTCTTGAGCACTTCGCCGATGCCGCCGGGCGGGTTGGCGCCGGTGGCGGCCTCGGCCAGCGGCAGGGTAGTGGGCCACAGGCTGCTGGCGATCACCGCGACGATGGCCGCGCACAGCGTGCCTACGAGATAGAGCACCAGGACCGGACGGATATGGGTCGGCTGACCCTGCTGGTGGCTGGCGATGGCAGAAATGACCAACAGGAACACCAGCACCGGCGCCACGGCTTTCAGCGCGGCGATGAACAGTTCGCCGAGCAGGCCGACGTGCGGGACGGCCTGGGGCAGTAACAGGGCAAGCAGAATGCCGGCGACCAACCCGATGAAAATCTGGACGACCAGGCTGGTGCGGGTGAACAACTGCAGGAGAGGATGCTGAATCATGTGGGTTTCCTGGGGTCGCCCATGCGGCGAAGCGAAGCGGTGGTTCCCGGTCATGTAGGAGAGAAGCCGAGGCGGCTGCTGTCGTACAGAACCGGAGCGATTGGGGTGTAGGTCGGCAGCAGAGTCCGACGTGGTCCGTCCCGTCCGTGGCAAGGCGGGGCGATTTTACTGGGAGTGGCGGGAAATTGCGGGCATTTTCCGCGCCGCTGGTCCTTTGTCGGGCAAAAAAA
>NZ_JBOY01000054.1:0-25746 GCF_000647775.1 Pseudomonas sp. RL
CTGGACGGCAAAGCCGTCGCAGTCCACCACGGCGACATCGGCGCTGCGCCGGTGAACCAGCAGGTTGGCCGGCTTCAGGTCGATGATGCAGTGGCCCTTGGCATGCAGGTCCGCCACTCGCCGGGCCAGGTTGATGGCCACGTCCAGACGCCAGGCGGTCGCCTGAGGCAATCCCTGCATCCGCCGGCCACGGGCGCTGAGCACCAGATCCAGTGACACGTGGCTGGCCACATCGAGCAGCGGCATGGCAAAACCGACAAACTCGTTGCGTGATTTCAGCAGCAACGCCTGAGGCCAGGCAAAGTGCTGTGCAGAGGTATCCTCCGGAGCGTGGAGGATCATCTGCCAGACCTTGTGTTTCCGGGTCGGGTCCTTGCCGGGCTCGTGGTAGTACTTGAGTGCGTATCGCCCGTCAGCGGAGCGATAGATGGTGCCGTCCGCGCCACGGTTGATGGGCGTGCCGACGCCTTTCAGTTTTTCGGTTCGGCCATTGGCGAACCGGAGGGTGTAACGCCACTTACGGCTCATGCTGCAACCAGCTCCGCAAGCGAGCGGAGGCGTACATCCTCCGGCGTCAGTCGGGCAGGGCGAAGCAAGGCATGGTTCGCCAGTCTGCCGGACTGACGCGAAGTCCCTTTCTGAATAGTCATTTCACCGGGCGCAAATGGAAAGCGGCGGATGATAGCCAACAAGCTTGGCCGGGGTAAGGTGTCGAGTCGGGTGGCGGACACACCGACTGGAAGCGCCCTGACGCCCGTTCCGCAACGCCGAGCTCGGTCGGTCTGTCAGGCTCCTGTGTTTCCGGTGCGCTTACAAACTCCGCACCTTGAAACTCCGCCCCTTGATCTTCCCCGCCTGTAACCGCAATAGCGCCTGATGCGCCACGCTGCGTTCCACGGCCACGTAGGCCTGGTTGTCGAACAGGGCGATCTTGCCGACCTGGTCGGCGGTGAGGCCGGCGTCGCCGGTGAGGGCGCCGAGGATGTCGCCGGGGCGCACCTTGTCCTTGCGGCCGCCGCCGATGTTCAGGGTGATCATCGGCGGGCGCAGGCGTTCGGTGGCGTTGTTCTTCAGGCTGTCGAGGTTCTTCCAGTTCAGCGGGCGCTGTTGCAGCTCCTCGATGGCGCTGGCGCGCTGGGCTTCGGACGGGGCGACCAGGGAAGCGGCCAGGCCTTTTTCGCCGGCGCGGCCGCTGCGGCCGATGCGGTGGATGTGCACTTCGGGGTCGCGGCTCAGTTCCACGTTGAGCACCAGGTCCAGGCCCGCGATGTCGATGCCGCGCGCCGCCACGTCGGTGGCCACCAGAATGCTCAGGCTGCGGTTGGCGAACAGGGTCAGCACCTGGTCGCGGTCGCGCTGTTCCAGGTCGCCGTGCAGGGCGGCGGCGCTCAGGCCGCGTTCCTTGAGGAAGGCCACCAGTTCGTCGCACTGGATCTTGGTCTGGCAGAAGGCGATGGTGGAGGTGGGCAGCAGGTGGTCGAGCACCTTGGCCACCGCCTGGTAGCGCTGGCTGGCTTCCACTTCGTAGAAGCGCTGCTCGATCTGCGCGTTGTCGTGCTGGCTTTCCACTTCCACGCGGGCGGGCTTCTTGAGGAAGCGCGCGGCCAGTTGTTCGATGCCTTCCGGGTAGGTGGCGGAGAACAGCAGGGTCTGCCGACGCGGCGGGGTCTGTTCGATGATGGCGGTGATGGCATCGATGAAGCCCATGTCCAGCATGCGGTCAGCTTCGTCCAGCACCAGGGTGTTGAGGCCGTCGACCTTGAGGGTGCCCTTGGCCAGGTGCTCCTGGATGCGGCCGGGCGTGCCGACCACCACGTGGGCGCCGTGCTCCAGCGAGCCGATCTGCGGGCCGAAGGGCATGCCGCCGCACAGGGTCAGCACCTTGATGTTGTCGGCGGCGCGGGCCAGGCGGCGGATTTCCTTGGCCACCTGGTCGGCCAGCTCGCGGGTGGGGCAGAGCACCAGGGCCTGGCAGCCGAAGTAGCGCGGGTTGAGGGGGTGCAAGAGGCCGATGCCGAAGGCGGCGGTCTTGCCGCTGCCGGTCTTGGCCTGGGCGATCAGGTCCTGCCCTTGCAGGATCAGCGGCAGGCTCTGGGCCTGGATCGGCGTCATGGCGGCGTAGCCCAGCTCGTTGAGGTTGGCTAGCATGGCGGCGGAAAGCGGCAGGGAATTGAAAGCGGTGGTCACGACGGCGGCCCGAAAACAGCGGAAAGGCGCGCAGTGTAACAGGGCGCGGCGCTGCGCCGTCGGGTGCGCAAGCGCGCCGGCTCGGGTTACGCTGCACGGCACGACCCCGGAACCGGTCAGGCAGGCATGAACGACACGATTCTCGAACTGGACTCCCTCGGCTCCCTCGCCGAAGGGGTGCGCCTGGAATGCAAGCTGGCCCAGGGGCGCCACGGGCAGGGCGAGCTGCCACGCGATTTCTGGCCGACCTATTCGGCGTTCGCCAATACCCAGGGCGGCGTGGTGCTGCTGGGGGTGCGCGAGCATGACGGCCGTTTCAGCGTGGCGGGCATACCCGAGCCGGAGCGGCTGCTGCGCGAGCTGTTGGACGGCCTGGAGAATCCCGCCAGGGTGAGCGTCAATCTGCTGGGCGAGGATGACCTCCAGCTGGTGCGCATCGACGGCAAGACCCTGCTGCGCGTGCGCATCCCCGAAGCGCCGGCGGCGCTCAAGCCGGTCTATCTGAATGGCGACGTGCTGAACAACACCTACCGGCGCGTCGATTCCAGCGACATGCGCCTGACCCCGGACGAAGTGCGCACCTTGCTGGCGGCGACCACGACACACTGATCCCGCTCCGCGCGTCTCTCGGGGCTGGCTTTGCCCGCGCGCCCTCGCCACACTGGCGCCTTTTTTCGTTGAGGAGTTGTCGTGTCCAGGGGTGTGTTGCTGTCCGTCACGGCCTCGGTGCTGTTCGCCGCGCTCTATTACCTGTCGACCCTGCTGGTGCCGCTCAGCGGCCAGGAGGTGTTCGGCTGGCGCGTGTTGCTGACCTTGCCCTGCCTGCTGCTGTTCATGGCGCTCGGCCGTGACTGGCGCGCCGTGCGCGAGCTGGCCGCTCGGCTGCGGGCGTGGCCGTTGCTCCTGCCGCTGCTGATGCTCAGCGCCACGCTGTTTGGCGTGCAGCTCTGGCTGTTCCTCTGGGCGCCCATGCAGGGGCGCGGCCTGAATGTCTCGCTCGGCTACTTTCTGCTGCCGCTGACCATGATCCTCACCGGGCGCCTGCTGTTCGACGAGCGCCTCAGCCGCCTGCAGCAGCTGGCCACGCTGTTTGCTGTGCTCGGGGTGGGCAACCAGCTGGTGAATGTCGGTGGGCTGGCCTGGGAAACCTGGCTGGTGGCGCTGGGCTATCCGGCCTATTTCGCTCTGCGCCGGCGCCTGGGCACCGACAACCTGGGCGGCATGTTGTTCGACATGCTGCTGATGCTGCCGGTGGCGCTGTGGTTCGCCTGGGCGGGCGGGCAGCTGCCGGGGCATTTCGCCGAGGCGCCGCGCCTGTTCCTGCTGGTGCCGCTGATGGGCGCGCTGAGCGCCTGGGCGCTGATCAGTTACCTGCTGGCCAGCCGATACCTGACGCTCGGCCTGTTCGGCCTGCTCGGTTATGTGGAGCCGGTGCTGCTGGTGGTGGTGTCGCTGCTGCTGGGTGAGCGCATCCAGCCGGGCGAATGGCTCACCTATATCCCGATCTGGGCAGCGGTGCTGGTATTGGTGCTGGAAGGGGCCCGCCATCTGTGGCGGCGGACCCGGCAGTAGAGCGGTTATCCACGCGGATCCACAGGGTTATCCACAGGGGGTTTGGCGGCTGTGGGGCCGTCGCCGGCCCGCGTGACCAGCACCTGGTCGATCCGGTAGCTGTCCACGTCGACCACCTCGAAGGTGTAGCCGCCCCAGGTCACGCTGTCGGTGCGCTTGGGCACCCGGCGCAGCATGGTCATCAGGAAGCCGGCGAGGGTTTCGTATTCCTCTTCGTGGGGCGTGCTGTCGATGTCCAGGGCGCGCTTCACATCCTGCATGGCGGTGACGCCGTCGATCAGCCAGGAGTGGTCGTCGCGGCGCACGATCTGCTCCTCGTACCAGGGCGACACCAGGTCGCCCATGACGATGCTCATCACGTCCTTGAGGGTGATCAGCCCGACCACCAGGCTGTATTCGTTGACGATCAGCGCGAAGGTTTCGCCGGTCTGGCGGAACTGGCGGAGCATTTCCGAGAGGGTCAGGCGGTCCGGTACCACCAGCGGCTTGTGCACCAGTGACGGATCGTTGAAGGCGATGGGCTGGTTGTTCAGTACGCGCTGGAACAGCTCCTTCACCGTCACGTAGCCGACGATGTGGTCGATGTCGCCATCGCAGACCGGATAGTGGGAGTGGGGCTCGCTGGCGATGCGGGTGCGGATGTGCTCCTCGGTGTCGTCCAGCAGGAAGTAGAGGATGCCGTCGCGGTGCGCCATGGCGCTGGGCAGGGTGCGGGTCTCCAGCTCGAAGACATTCTCGATCACCTGCTGCTCGCTGGCGGCCAGCGAACCGGACAGGGCCCCGGCCTGGGTCAGGGCGAGGATGTCGTCAGGGGTGACGCTTTCGTCGCGCTGGCGTGGCAGGTTGAACAGCGCGATCAGCCCGCTGACCACCCACGCATAGAACACCACCAGGGGTTTGAACAGGGTGTTGAGCACCTGCATCGGGCCGATCACCAGGGTCGCCAGGCGCTCGGGAATCGCCATGGCCACCTGCTTGGGAATCAGGTCGGTGAAGACGATGAACAGCGAGGTGGTGAGCACGAAGGAAACCGTGAAGCCGATGGCGACCGCCTGGTCGGTCGCCAGGTGGTTTTCCAGCAGCCGGGTGAAGACCGGGGTGAGGAAGCCCTGGCCGACGATACCGCCGAGGATCGCCAGGGCGTTCATGCCGATCTGCACCACGGTCAGGTAGTGGCCGGGCGCCGTCTGCACATGGATGACGCGCTGCGCGTTGTGGTTGCCCTCGTCGACCAGCTGGCGCAGTTTCAGGGGGCGCGCGGCGGCCAGGGCGATTTCGGCGATGGAGAAGAAGGCGCTGGCCAGGATGATGCCCGCCAGCAGCAGGAGGCTTTGGGTAACGCTCATATACAACGGCTCTGAAAAGACGAGGCGCGAGGGTAGCACGCCGGACATGCCCGTTTGGTGGCGGGCATGTTCCCTTCAACCCCGGTAATAGCGCGGCGCAACGAAGGGCATCTTGCTGACGATCATGGCCACCGGCTTGCCGCGCACCAGCGCCTGGACGGAGGTGCCCAGGCCCGCCAGGTGGCTTTCCACATAGCCC
The DNA here is from genome assembly GCF_000647775.1 of Pseudomonas sp. RL. Classification (NCBI taxonomy): domain Bacteria; kingdom Pseudomonadati; phylum Pseudomonadota; class Gammaproteobacteria; order Pseudomonadales; family Pseudomonadaceae; genus Pseudomonas; species Pseudomonas sp. RL. The sequence continues at coordinate 5,305 of NZ_JBOY01000054.1, forward strand.
ATCGCCACGGGCGCGCCGAGGCTGGGGCCGAAGCCGCCGCTGGTGATGCGACCGATCGACTGTTCCTGATCATCCACCAGCCGGGTGCCTTCCCGCACGGGAATGCGTTCGGCCGGCAGCAGGCCGACGCGCCGCTGCGCCACGCCGTCGCGCAGTTGCTGGAAGATGCGCTCGGCGCCCGGGAAGCCGCCAGGGCGCGCGCCGTCCGGGCGCCGGGCCTTGGAGATCGCCCAGCTCAGGCTGGCCTCCACCGGGGTGGTCTGGGTGTCCATGTCATGGCCGTACAGGCACAGGCCGGCTTCCAGGCGCAGCGAATCGCGGGCGCCCAGGCCGATAGGCTGCACTTCCGCTTCGTCCAGTAGCCGGCGTGCCAGTGCCTCAGCATGGGCGGCCGGCACGGAGATCTCGAAACCGTCCTCGCCGGTATAGCCCGAGCGGCTGACGAAGCAGGCATGGCCGAGCAGCTCGACGCGGGCGATCTGCATGAAGGTCATGCCCGCCACGCTCGGCGCCAGACGGCTCAGCACCGCGGCGGCCTGTGGTCCCTGAAGGGCGAGCAGGGCGCGGCTGTCGAACAGCGCCTCGATCATGCAGCGCCCGGAAAGGTGGCGTTGCAGGTGTTCCAAGTCCTGCTGCTTGCAGGCGGCGTTGACCACCAGCAGCAGGCGCTGGTCGCCCAGGTTGGCCACCATCAGGTCGTCGAGGATGCCGCCGTTCTCATCGGTGAACAGCGCGTAGCGCTGCTGGCCCACCGGCAGGTCGAGAATGTCCACCGGCACCAGAGTTTCCAGCGCGGCGGCGGCCTGGGCGCCGTGCAGCACGATCTGCCCCATGTGGGAAACGTCGAACAGCCCGGCCTGCGCGCGGGTGTGCAGGTGTTCCTTGAGGATGCCGACGGGGTAGTGCAGCGGCATTTCGTAGCCGGCGAACGGCACCAGTCGGGCGCCGAGTTCCTGATGCAGCGCGTGCAGCGGGGTGTAAGCCAGGGTCATGCGATTCTCCTTGAATAGGGTGGCCGGCACGCGGCGCATTCGGCGGCCGGAAAAGCGCCGCCCGCCCTACGTAACGATGCACCAACGTAGGGTGGTCAACGCGCGCGTTGGCCACCAAGCAACCCGCACCGAGCGCTATCAACACTCGATGATGTTCACCGCCAAACCGCCCCGGGCGGTTTCCTTGTACTTGCTCTTCATGTCGGCGCCGGTCTGGCGCATGGTGGCGATCACCTTGTCCAGTGATACGTAATGGCGTCCGTCGCCGCGCAGGGCCAGGCGCGCGGCGTTGATCGCCTTGACCGCGCCCATGGCGTTGCGTTCGATGCAGGGAATCTGCACCAGCCCGCCCACCGGATCGCAGGTCAGCCCCAGGTTGTGTTCCATGCCGATCTCGGCGGCGTTCTCCACCTGCTGCGGGCTGCCCCCGAGCACCTCGCACAGCGCGCCGGCGGCCATCGAGCAGGCCACGCCGACCTCGCCCTGGCAGCCCACCTCGGCGCCGGAGATCGAGGCGTTTTCCTTGTAGAGCATGCCGATGGCGGCGGCGGTGAGCAGGAAGCGCACCACGCCATCCTCGCTGGGCGACTGGGCGAAGCGCATGTAGTAGTGCAGCACCGCCGGCACGATGCCGGCTGCGCCATTGGTGGGTGCGGTCACCACCCGGCCGCCGGCGGCGTTTTCCTCGTTGACCGCCAGCGCCCAGAGGTCCACCCAGTCCAGCGCGTTGAGCGGGTCGCGCAGCTGCGGCTCGGCGGTCTCGCTGAGCTGACGGTACAGGGCGGCGGCGCGGCGGCGCACCTTGAGGCCCCCGGGCAGGATGCCCTCGTGACGACAGCCGGCGGCCACGCAGGCCTGCATCACCTGCCAGATCTCCAGCAGCGCCGCGCGGGTCTCGGCGTCGGATCGCCAGACGGCCTCGTTGGCGGCCACCAGCGCGCTGATCGGCTGCGCGTGCCGGGCACAGAGTTCCATCAGCTCGCGGCCACTGTGGAAGGGGTAGGGCAGCTCGGTGCGGTCCTCGACGATGCGCCCGGCGCCGGCGGCGCTTTCATCCACCACGAAGCCGCCACCCACCGAGTAGAACGCGCGCTCGCGCAGTTGCAGGCCACTGGCGTCGAAGGCGCGGAAGATCAGTCCGTTGGGGTGGTAGGGCAACGGCTTGCGGATGAATTTCAGCTGTTCGCGTTCGTCGAAGGGCAGCGGGTGAGCGCCCAGCAGGCGCAGTTCGCCACGGCTGCGAATGTGCTCCAGCCGGGCGGGAATGCTGGCGGTGTCGATGTGTTCCGGCTGCTCGCCTTCCAGGCCGAGCAGCACCGCCTTGTCGGTGCCGTGGCCCCGTCCGGTGGCGCCCAGCGAGCCGTAGAGTTCGACCTGCAGCGACGCCGTGGCGCCCAGCAGGCCGTCGTCACGCAGCCCCTCGGCGAAGCGCGCGGCGGCGCGCATCGGCCCCACGGTATGCGAGCTGGAGGGACCGATACCGATCTTGAACAGATCGAGCACGCTGAGGGCCATGGACGTTACCCGGGCAAGGGACTGTTTTCAGTGTAGGGCCACGCTACTGGTAAGCCTCCACCGGCGGGCAGCTGCACACCAGGTTGCGGTCGCCGTACGCGTTGTCGACGCGCGCCACCGGCGGCCAGTACTTGTGTTCCGCCAGCTGCGCCACCGGGTAGACGGCCTGGCGGCGCTCGTAGGGGTGCGGCCAGTCGCCGGCCAGTTCGGCGGCGGTGTGCGGCGCGTTCTTCAGGGGATTGTCCTCGGCATCCAGGTCGCCGCGTTCGACCGCGGCGATTTCCTCGCGGATGCGGATCATCGCCTCGCAGAAACGGTCCAGCTCGGCCTTCGACTCGCTCTCGGTGGGCTCGATCATCAGCGTGCCGGGCACCGGGAAGGACATGGTCGGCGCGTGGAAACCGAAGTCGATCAGCCGCTTGGCCACGTCGTCGACGCTGATGCCGCTGCTGTCCTTGAGCGGCCGCAGGTCGAGGATGCACTCGTGGGCCACCAGCCCGTGGCTGCCGGTGTAGAGCACCGGGTAATGGGGCGCCAGGCGCCGGGCGATGTAGTTGGCGTTGAGGATGGCCACCTGGGAGGCGCGGGTCAGGCCCTCGCCGCCCATCATCTTCAGGTACATCCAGGAGATCGGCAGGATGCTGGCGCTGCCGTAGGGCGAGGCGCTGACCGCGCCGTCGCGGCGTTCCAGGCAACGGTGTCCGGGCAGGAAGGGCGCCAGGTGCGCCTTGACGCCGATCGGACCGACACCGGGACCGCCACCGCCGTGCGGAATGCAGAAGGTCTTGTGCAGGTTGAAGTGCGAGACGTCGCCGCCGAAGCGCCCCGGCGCGCACAGGCCGACCATGGCGTTGAGGTTGGCGCCGTCGATGTACACCTGGCCGCCGTGCTGGTGGACGATCTCGCAGATCTCGCGGATAGCTGCCTCGAACACGCCATGGGTGGAGGGGTAGGTGATCATCAGCGCGGCGAGGCGCTGGTGATGCGCCTCGGCCTTGGCGCGCAGGTCGTCGATGTCCACGTTGCCGCTGGCGTCGCAGGCCACCACCAGCACCTGCATGCCGGCCATGCTGGCGGTGGCCGGGTTGGTGCCGTGGGCCGAGGCGGGAATCAGGCACAGGTCGCGCTGTTGCTCGCCGCGACTCTCGTGATAGGCGCGGATCGCCAGCAGGCCGGCGTATTCGCCCTGGGAGCCGGCGTTGGGCTGCAGCGAGACGGCATCGTAGCCGCTGACCGTGCACAGCAGCGCCTCCAGCTCGGCGGTGAGCTGCCGGTAGCCCTCGCTCTGCTCGGCCGGGGCGAAGGGGTGCAGGCCGGTGAACTCGCGCCAGGTGATCGGCAGCATCTCGCTGGCGGCGTTGAGCTTCATGGTGCAGGAACCCAGCGGGATCATGGCGCGGTCCAGCGCCAGGTCCTTGTCGGCCAGCCGGCGCAGGTAGCGCATCAGCTCGGTTTCCGAGTGGTAGCGGTTGAACACCGGATGTTCCAGGAACGGCGTGTGGCGCAGCAGACCGGCGGGCAGGGCGTCCGGCGTGTCGGCCAGGGCGGCAAAGTCCGGCAGGCGCTGGCCGCCGTGGGCGAACACCGCCCACAGGCGCTGCACCAGCGCCGGGGTGCTGGTTTCGTCCAGGGCGATGCCAAGATGCTGGTCGTCGATCTCGCGCAGATTGATCTCTTCCTCCCAGCCGCGCTCGAGCAGCACGGCGGTGTCATCGCCGCTGGCCAGGCTGAGGCTGTCGAAGAAGTGCTGCTGCTCCACGCTGTGGCCCAGCTCGCGCAGGCCGGCAGCGAGGATGGCGGTCAGCCGGTGAACTCGTCGGGCGATGGCCTTCAGGCCCTGCGGTCCGTGGTAGACCGCATACATGCTGGCCATGTTGGCCAGCAGCACCTGGGCGGTGCAGATGTTGCTGGTGGCCTTCTCGCGGCGGATGTGCTGCTCGCGGGTCTGCATCGCCAGGCGCAGCGCCGGCTGGCCGTGGCGGTCTACCGACACGCCGACCAGGCGGCCGGGAATGTCGCGCTTGAAGGCTTCGCGGGTGGCGAAGAAGGCCGCATGGGGGCCGCCGAAGCCCAACGGCACGCCAAAGCGCTGGGCGCTGCCGATGGCCACGTCGGCGCCGAACTCGCCGGGCGGGGTGAGCAGAGTCAGGGCCAGCAGGTCGGTGGCCACCGCCACCAGGGCGTTGGCGGCGTGCAGGCGCTCGATCCACTCGCGGTAGTCATGGATATCTCCGTGGCTGGCGGGGTATTGCAGCAGGGCGCCAAAGAAGGCCTCCGGGTCGTCCAGGGCCAGTTCGTCATCCACCACCACCTCGATGCCCAGCGGCGCGGCACGCGTGCGCAGCAGGTCGAGGGTCTGCGGGTGGCAGCGGCGGGAGGCGAAGAAACGGTTGCTGGCGCGGTTCTTCGACAGCCGTCGGCAGAAAGTCATGGCTTCGGCGGCGGCGGTGGCCTCGTCGAGCAGCGAGGCGTTGGCCACCGGCAGACCGGTGAGGTCGCTGATCATCGTCTGGAAATTCAGCAGCGCCTCCAGGCGCCCCTGGGAAATTTCCGGCTGATAGGGCGTGTAGGCGGTGTACCAGGCGGGGTTTTCCAGCAGGTTGCGCAGGATCGGCGCCGGCGTGTGGGTGCCGTAGTAGCCCTGGCCGATGCAGCTGGTGAAGACCCGGTTGCGGGTGGCAATCGCATGCAGCTCGGCCAGCGCTTCGGCCTCGCCCAGTCCCTCGTCGAGCGGCAGCGGTTTCTCCAGGCGGATGCCGGGCGGCACCACGGCATCGGTCAGTGCCTCCAGCGAGGCGTACCCCAGCGTCTCAAGCATGGCGCCGAGTTCGGCTTCACGCGGGCCGATATGGCGGGCGATGAATTCGTTGCGGGTTTCCAGCGGGTGCGACGGGGTCATCGGCGGTTCCTTCTGCGGCACGGCGGCAATTGCCAGAGAGTGTTGACCCCGGGCCGGGGTGCGTCCAGTGGCCGAAGGTCGCTGCCGGGCGCCGAGTTAATACCACCCCTCCATATCGCCTGGTGGTTATCCGCAACCCCCGTGCGGGGGCGGGCGGCGCTTAGCTGCGCCGCAGGCTCAACAGCACAATGCCGGTCAGCACCAGGGCGCCGCCCAGCAACTGGATGCCGGCGAGCATCTGGTCGAGGATCAGCCAGCCGAGCAGCAGGCTGGCCACCGGTTCGATGTTCAGCACCGGCGTGTTGTGGGCCATGTCCAGACGCGGAAACAGCACGAACAGCAGGCTGAACGCGCTGCCATAGAGCACCGCCAGGGCGGCCAGCGCGAACCAGCCGGAGGTGCTGGCGGGTTGAGTCAGCCCGTCGGGCATTAGGCCACCGGCACCGATCAGCGCGGTGGCCAGGAACACCACCAGCATGGTCAGCAGACTGCGCAGCGCACCGGGCACAGCGCCGAGCTTGTGGTCGGTGATCCACAGCGCGCCGGCGAAGGCGCAGGCACCGCAGAAGGCGAGGGTCACGCCCAGCAGCCAGTCGCCGTCCACCGGTGCGCCGCTCAGCAGCACGGGCACGTTCAGTGCCAGCACCAGGCCGAACAGGATCACGCCCATCAACAAAAGTGTGCGCCGGCCCGGCGCCGGCCCGCCCAGCAGCCAGGTGAGCAGGGCCAGCAGGATCGGGAAGGCATTGGCCACCAGCAGCGCCAGGGCGACCGGAATACGCGCCACCGCCGAATAGAGGCACAGGCTCTGCGCCGCGATCAGCAGGCCCAGCAACAGTTGCCAGCCGCCGCTGCCGGCGGGAAGCCGCCAGCGTTGCCGCTGCACCAGCAGCAGGGTGGTGAGTACCAGCAGGGCCAGACCGGAGCGGAACAGGATCGCCAGCAGCACACCGGCACCGGCGTCGAACGCCAGGCGTGCTGCAATGTGGTTGGAGGCGAAGGTGCAGGCCAGGCAGGCAAGGATTAGCACGGCGGTCGGGCGGCTGAACGGAACGGCGGAAGTCGGCATGGAGAGGGGCGGCAGGCAGCGGCGGGAGGGGGAAAGGGCGAGCGAGCATACTCCAGTGGTGGTGGATGGGAAGAGTGGTCGGTTAATACCACCCCTGATGTGCGACTTGGAGAGTGACCGCAACCTCCATGCATCTCGGTTCAACAGGGGTTGGAGGAGGGCTCGCGATTCGGCTGCAACCCGCGCGATCCGCCGGCGGAGGTCACCTTTTCCGCTGCTGGCCCTGTGATACACTCCGCCGCTTTGCAGAGTCGCCGCCGCTGTCTGCCCGGGTCGTTTCAGGTCCGCCGGGCTGCTTTCGCGAGTGCGCAGTCCAGCTACCAAGGAAACCCATGACGTTGAAGGGGTCGAACGATCGGGTCCGGCGCAGGTGCCGTCACCCCCTGGCTCACACCTCCGGCCTCCGGGCAGAGTCCGCTATCGCGAACGGGGAACGTTCATGCGCCTGAAGTGCATCAAGCTGGCCGGCTTCAAGTCCTTCGTCGATCCCACCACGGTGCACTTCCCCAGCAACATGGCGGCAGTGGTCGGCCCCAATGGCTGCGGCAAGTCGAACATCATCGACGCCGTGCGCTGGGTGATGGGCGAAAGCTCGGCGAAGAACTTGCGCGGCGAGTCGATGACCGACGTCATCTTCAACGGCTCCAACACCCGCAAACCGGTGACCCAGGCCAGCATCGAGCTGATCTTCGACAACTCCGACGGCAGCCTGGTGGGCGAGTACGCCGCCTACGCGGAAATCTCCATCCGCCGCCGGGTGACGCGCGACAGTCAGAACACCTACTTCCTCAACGGCGTGAAGTGCCGCCGGCGCGACATCACCGACATCTTCCTCGGCACCGGCCTGGGGCCGCGCAGCTACTCGATCATCGAGCAGGGCATGATCTCCAAGCTGATCGAGGCCAAGCCCGAGGACCTGCGCAACTACATCGAGGAAGCCGCGGGCATCTCCAAGTACAAGGAGCGCCGCCGCGAGACCGAAAACCGCATTCGTCGCACCCAGGAAAACCTGGCACGCCTGTCCGACCTGCGCGAGGAGCTGGAACGTCAGCTCGACCGCTTGCATCGCCAGGCCCAGGCCGCCGAGAAGTACCAGGCCTACAAGGCCGAGGAACGCGAGCTCAAGGCCCAGCTCACCGCCATGCGCTGGCAGACGCTGAACGAACAGGCCGGCCAGCGGGAAAAGATCATCGCCGACCAGGAAGTCGCCTTCGAGGCGCTGGTCGCCGAGCAGCGCAACGCCGACGCCAGCATCGAACGCTTGCGCGACGGCCACCACGAACTGTCCGAACGCTTCAACCAGGTACAGGCGCGCTTCTATTCAGTGGGCGGCGACATCGCCCGGGTCGAGCAGAGCATCACCCACGGCCAGCAACGCCTGCGCCAGTTGCAGGACGATCTGCGCGACGCCGAGCGGCAGCGCCAGGAAACCGAACAGCACCTGGGGCAGGACCGTGCGCGTCTGGAATCCCTGACCGAAGAGCTGGCCATGCTCGAGCCCGAGCAGGAAGCCACTCTGCTGTCCGCCGAGGAAGCGCAGGCCGTGCTGGAGGAGGCCGAGGAGGGCATGCGCGGCTGGCAGGAGCAGTGGGATGCCTTCAACCAGCTGAGCGCCGAGCCGCGCCGCGCCGCCGAGGTGCAGCAAGCGCGCATCGTGCAGTTGGAACAGAGCCTGGAACGTCTGGCCGAACGCGAGCGCCGGTTGCGTGACGAACATGCCCAACTGGCCGCCGATCCGCAGGACGCCGCCATCCTCGAGCTGAACGAACAGTTGGCCGCCAGCGAGCTGCAGCTGGAAGAGCTGCACCTGGAAGAGGGCGCCCAGCAGGAGCGCCTGGAAGCGCTGCGCAATGAACTGCAGCAAGCCACCCAGGCCCAGCAGCAGGCGCAGGGCGACCTGCAGCGTCTCAACGGGCGCATCGCCTCGCTGGAAGCCTTGCAACAGGCCGCGCTGAACCCCGGCCAGGGCGTCGCCGACTGGCTGAAGAGCCAGTTGCTGGAACGTCAGCCGCGGCTGGCCGACGGCCTGCGGGTGCGTTCAGGCTGGGAGCTGGCGGTGGAAACCGTGCTCGGCGCCGACTTGCAGGCCGTGCTGCTGGAAGATTTCGATGGCTGCAATCTGTCCGCCTTCGGCCAGGGCGAGCTGCGCCTGTTCAGCCCGGCCGAGAACGCCGCGCGCCTGCCGGGCAGCCTTTTGGAACTGGTGGAATCGCCGGTCGATCTGGCGCCCTGGCTCGGTCGCGTGCGCCCGGTGGAAAGCCTCGACGACGCGCTGCTGCAACGCGCCCGCCTGCAGGATGGCGAGAGCCTGATCAGTCGCGATGGCTACTGGGTCGGCCGGCATTTCCTGCGCGTGCGGCGTGCCGGCGAAGCGGAATCCGGCGTACTGGCCCGCGCCCAGGAGCTGGAGACGCTGCAGGCCGAGCGCGACGAGCGCGCCGCCGAGCTGGAAACCCTGGACGCCCGTCTGCAGCTGTTGCGCGACGAGCAGCGTGAGCTGGAGTCGCAGCGCGAGCAGGTGCGCCGCCGCAGCCAGGACGAGACGCGGCGCCTGGGCGAGTTCAAGGCCCGGCTGTCCGCCCAGCAGGCGAAGGTGGAGCAACTGGCCCTGCGCCGACGCCGGCTGGATGAGGAACTGGTCGAGGCGACCGAGCAGGCAGCCATCGAGCAGGAGCAGCTCGGCGAAGCCCGCCTGCATCTGCAGGATGCCCTGGAGGCCATGGAGCAGGACGGCAGTCGCCGCGAGGAGCTGCTCGCCAGGCGCGAGGCCCTGCGCGAGTCGCTGGAACGTGCCCGCCAGGATGCCACGCGCCACAAGGACCACGCCCACCAGCTAGCAGTGCGTATCGGCTCGCTGCGCGCCCAGCACGAATCCACCCGCCAGGCGCTGGAACGCCTGAGCCTGCAGTTCGAGCGTGCCCAGGAACGCCGCGAACAGCTGTCGCTGAATCTGGAAGAGGGCGCGGCACCGCTGGAAGAGCTGCGCATGAAGCTGGAAGAGCTGCTCGACCAGCGCATGGCCGTGGAAGAAGAACTGCAACACGCCCGCCTGGCCCTGGAAGATGCCGACCGCGAGCTGCGCGACGCCGAGAAGCGCCGTAGCCAGGCCGAGCAGCAGGCGCAACTGCTGCGCGGGCAGATGGAGCAGCAGCGCCTCGACTGGCAGACCCTGAGCGTGCGCAGCAAGGCGCTGCAGGATCAGCTGCAGGAAGACGGCTACGAGCTGCACGCGGTGCTGTCCATGCTGCCGAACGACGCCAGCGACAACGCCTGGGAAGCGGCGCTGGAACAGCTGGCGGGGCGCATCCAGCGGCTGGGGCCGATCAACCTGGCGGCCATCGACGAATACCAGCAGCAGTCCGAGCGCAAGCGCTACCTGGACGCGCAGAACGACGATCTGGTGGAGGCGCTGGACACCCTGGAAAACGTCATCCGCAAGATCGACAAGGAAACCCGCACCCGCTTCAAGGACACCTTCGACCAGATCAACAGCGGCCTGCAGACGCTGTTCCCCAAGGTGTTCGGGGGTGGCCACGCCTATCTGGAACTAACCGGGGAGGATCTACTCGATACAGGGGTGGCGATCATGGCCCGGCCGCCGGGCAAGAAGAACAGCACCATCCATCTGTTGTCCGGCGGCGAGAAGGCGCTGACCGCCCTGGCTCTGGTGTTCGCCATCTTCCAGCTCAATCCGGCGCCGTTCTGCATGCTCGATGAGGTGGACGCCCCCCTGGACGATGCCAACGTGGGCCGCTACGCCCGGCTGGTGAAGGACATGTCGGAGAAGGTGCAGTTCATCTACATCACCCACAACAAGATCGCCATGGAGATGGCCGATCAACTGATGGGCGTGACCATGCACGAGCCTGGCTGCTCGCGACTGGTGGCGGTGGATGTCGAGGAAGCCGTGGCCCTGGCCGAGGCCTGAGTGGCACTCGGCGCTTTGGCGGGAAAGGGGAACCGATCGGTGCAAAACGGCGGAATGCCATGCTAGTTTATGGGCACTTTTTCACCCCGCCGGAAACTCCAGCGGGAACAGACAGTTAGCAAACGACCGTTTTTATTCACGGGCCGGAAACCGGGCGGCAGGGAGCTTGTCGAAGCGGTCTCGTCCGGATGCCCGTTCTTCATCTTCAGAGGTCATGGTTTTTTATGGATTTTGGTCTGCGGGAATGGCTGATCATCATCGGCATCATCGTCATCGCCGGCATTCTCTTCGATGGCTGGCGGCGCATGCGCGGCGGCAAGGGCACCCTGAAGTTCAAGCTGGACCGTCGTCTGGCCGACTCCCTGGCTGACGGCGGCGACGATGGCGAAGTGCTCGGCCCGGCCCGGGTGGTTCGCCCGGCCGAACCCGCGCTGGGCGACCTGCCGCACCGCGCCACCCCCTCCGCAACTCGCAGCGCCAGGGCGAGTGCCCGTCAGCGTGATCTGGAGTTCGACGAGCCGGTGCCGACGCTGCTCAACCCGCTGGACGAAGGCGACGCCTATGCGCAACGCGGCGAGTCCGGGGGCGCACCGATGGAAGAACTGCTGGTGATCAACGTCGTCTGCCGTGACCCGCAGGGCTTCAAGGGTCCCGAGCTGCTGCAGAGCATCCTGGAAAGCGGCCTGCGCTTCGGCGACATGGACATCTTCCATCGCCACGAGAGCATGGCCGGCCACGGCGAAGTGCTGTTCTCCATGGCCAACGGCGTCAAGCCGGGCACCTTTGACCTGGATGACATCGACCTGTTCACCACCCGTGCGGTGAGCTTCTTCCTCGGCCTGCCGGGGCCGCGCCATCCCAAGCAGGCCTTTGACGTGATGATCGCCGCCGCCCGCAAGCTCGCCCACGAGCTGGACGGTGAACTCAAGGATGACCAGCGCAGCGTGATGACTGCGCAGACCATCGAACACTACCGCCAGCGCATCACCGACTTCGAGCGCCGGCACCTGACCAAACAACGCTGAAGACAGCTGCAAGCTGCAAGCCTCACGCGGTAAGCCTGGAGCTTGCGGCTTGTCGTGTGCAGCTTGAGGCTCTTCAATGACCGACGCCCAGACCGCCGCCGAACGTCTTGCCGCCCTGCGCAGCGAGATCGACGCCCACAACTACCGCTACTACGTGCTCGACGAGCCGACGGTTCCCGATGCGGAGTACGACCGGCTTTTCCGCGAACTCCAGGCCCTGGAGGCCGAACACCCCGAGCTGGTCACTCCCGAGTCGCCTACCCAGCGGGTCGGTGGCGAAGCGCTGGCGGCGTTCGGCCAGGTGCGCCATGAAATCCCCATGCTCAGCCTGGGTAACGCCTTCGAGGAGCAGGACCTGCTCGACTTCGACCGCCGGGTGCGCGAAGGGCTGGACCTGCCGGCCGGCGATCTGTTCGGTGGCGGTGCGGAGGTCGACTACAGCTGCGAACCCAAGCTCGATGGCCTGGCGGTCAGCCTGTTGTACGAGAACGGCATGCTGGTGCGCGGCGCCACGCGAGGCGATGGCAGCGTCGGCGAGGACATCAGCGCCAACGTGCGCACCGTGCGCAACATTCCCCTGAAGCTGCACGGCGAAGGCTGGCCGGCGGTGCTGGAAGTGCGCGGCGAAATCTACATGCCCAAGGCGGGCTTCGAAGCCCTGAATGCCCGCCAACTGGAAAGCGGCGGCAAGCCCTTCGCCAATCCGCGCAACGCCGCCGCCGGCAGCCTGCGCCAGCTTGATCCGAAGATCACTGCCGCCCGGCCGCTGGAGTTCTGCACCTACGGCGTGGGGCGCTGCGACGGCGAGTTGCCGGGCACCCACATCGATATCCTGCACGCACTCAAGCGCTGGGGCCTGCCGATCAGCCGCGAGCTGAAGCACGCCCGGGGCGTTGCCGAATGCCGCGCCTACTACGACGCCATCGGCGCCCGGCGTGACGCGCTGGCCTACGAGATCGACGGCGTGGTGTTCAAGGTCAACGCCATCGCCCAGCAGCGCGAACTGGGCTTCCGTGCCCGCGAGCCGCGCTGGGCAATCGCCCACAAATTTCCGGCCCGCGAGGAGCTCACCGAGCTGCTCGACGTGGAATTCCAGGTCGGCCGCACCGGGGCGATCACCCCGGTGGCGCGCCTGAAGCCGGTGCAGGTGGCCGGCGTGACGGTGTCCAACGCCACCCTGCACAACATGGACGAGGTGGCGCGCCTCGGCGTGATGATCGGCGACACCGTGATCGTGCGCCGCGCCGGCGACGTGATTCCGCAGATTCTCGGCATCATCGCCGAACGCCGCCCGGCGGATGCCCGGGCGGTGCATGTGCCCGAGCAGTGCCCGGTGTGCGGCTCGGCGGTGGAACGCACCCAGCTGATCAAGCGCGGCAAGGGCCGCGAGTCGGTCAGCGAAGGGGCCGTGTACCGTTGCATCGGCCGCTTGAGCTGCCGGGCGCAGCTCAAGCAGGCGATCATCCACTTCGTGTCGCGGCGCGCCATGGACATCGACGGCCTGGGCGACAAGATTGTCGAACAGCTGGTGGATCGCGGCCTGGTGAATTCCCCGGCCGATCTCTACACCCTGGCCTACGAACAGATCATCGCGCTGGACGGCTTTGCCGACCTGTCGACGCGCAACCTGCTGGCCGCCATCGAGCACAGTCGCACGCCGACCCTGGCGCGCTTCATCTACGCGCTGGGCATTCCGGACGTGGGCGAGGAGACCGCCAAGCTGCTGGCTCGCGCCCTGGGTTCCCTGGCGCGCATCCAGGTGGCGCTGCCGGAAGTGCTGACCTGGCTGCCGGATGTGGGTCTGGAAGTCGCCCACGAGATCAGCCACTTCTTCCTGGACGAGCACAACCGTCAGGTGATCGCCCGACTGCTGGAGCATGTGCAGCTGCAGGGCGAGGGCGAGCTGCATGCCGAGTTCGCCGCCTGCGCCACGCTGCCCGAGCTGCTCGGCAAGCTGAACATCCCGCACATCGCCGTGACCGGTGCGCAGAAACTGGCCGATCGCTTCGGCTCGCTGGATGCGATCATCACCGCCGACTGGCTGGACCTGCGTCAGGTCGAGCGCCTGACCGAGAAGGCCGCGCGTTCGCTGCGCGAGTTCTTCGACCAGCCGGGCAATGTCGAGCGCGCCCGGGCCATCGAGGCGCAACTGCGCGCCTTCGGCATGCACTGGGAAAGCGAGCGGCAGCAGGCCGCCGGCCTGCCGCTGGCCGGCCAGACCTGGGTGCTGACCGGCACGCTGGAAAGCATGAGCCGCGAGCAGGGCAAGGAACGCCTGGAAGGACTGGGCGCCAAGGTGGCGGGCTCCGTTTCGGCGAAGACCACGGCGGTGGTCGCCGGCCCGGGCGCCGGCTCCAAGCTGGCCAAGGCCACCGAGCTGGGGGTGAAGGTGCTGGACGAGGAGGCATTCCTGGCGACCCTGGCGCAACTGAACGGCTGACCTGCCGGTGGGCGTCCGGCCGGCGGGCGGGGCACGGGCCTGCTAGCGTTTCAATAGGGTCTTCAGACCCCAATGACGAGAGCACAGGAACCGGCTCCCGCCGCGGATCAACCCCACCGGGAGGATGATGCCGTGAAACGCCGGAACCCCGTTTACCACCTGCAGCCCCTGGCGCTGGCGTTGTTGCTGGCTTCCGGCCTGGGGCTGGCAGCCCAGGCCCCATCGGCCGTGCCGCTGTATGACAACCTCGGTACGCACCACTACAGCATTACCACCAGCAATCCGCAGGCGCAGCGCTATTTCGACCAGGGCCTGCGCCTGTACTACGCCTTCAACCATCAGGAAGCCATTCGCGCCTTCAGCGAGGCGGCACGGCTGGATCCTGCCTGCGCCATGTGCCACTGGGGCGTTGCCTTGTCGCTCGGCCCGAACATCAACGCGCCGATGGACCCCGCCGCTGCCGAACCGGCGCTGGCGGCACTCGAGCGGGCACGGGAGGGTCAGGCCACCGCCGCCGAGCGAACACTGATCGAGGCCCTGGCGACGCGCTACGCCAGCCCGCCTCCGGAGGATCGCAGCGAACTGGACCGTGCCTATGCCGAGGCGATGGGCAAGGTGGTGCGCCTGTATCCGGACAATCTGGATGCCGCCGCGCTGTATGCCGAGTCGCTGATGGACCTCAGCCCCTGGCAGTACTGGAAGGCCGACGGCGAACCGCGACCGGACACGCCGCAGATCCTTGCCCAGCTGGAACGGGTCATCGCCGCCAATCCCCAGCATCCCGGCGCCTGTCACTTCTTCATTCACGCCGTCGAGGCCGTGCAGCCGGAGCGTGCGGTGCCCTGTGCCGAGCGCCTGGCCGACCTGATGCCGGGGGCCGGTCATCTGGTACACATGCCAGGTCACATCTACATCCGCGTCGGCCGCTACGAGGACGCCATTCGCGCCAACGAGCATGCGGTGCATGCCGACGAGACCTACATTCGCGACCAGAACCCGGCGTTCGGCGTGTATGTCGCCGGCTACTACCCGCACAACTACGACTTCCTGGCCTTCGCCGCCAGCATGATCGGGCGCAGCGAACAGGCGCTGTCCGCGTCGCGCAAGATCGCCGAGCTGGTTCCCGAGCCGATGCTGCGCGAGCCGGGCATGACCTTCCTGCAGCACCACATGACGCGCCATCTGCAAATGGATGTGCGCTTCGCGCGCTGGGATGAACTGCTTGCCGAGTCGGCGCCGCCGAGCGACCTGCCGCATGCGCGCGGCATGTGGCATTACGCGCGGGGCAGAGCGCTGGGCGCCCAGGGGAATACGGACGCGGCCCGTGACGAGCTGGTCGCGCTGCAAGCCATCGCCCAGGACCCGCGCATGGCCGAGCTACGGATGGAGTTCAACAGCTCCGGCGCGGTGCTGGCCATCGCCAGCCAGGTGCTGGAGGGGCAGATCGCGGCGGGGCAGGGCAAACCGCAGGAGGCGGTCGCACGCCTGCGCGAGGCGGCGCGTCTGGAGGATGCCCTGACCTACGGCGAGCCGCCGGAATGGACGGTACCGGTGCGTCAGGATCTGGGGAGTATTCTGCTCGAAAGCGGGCAGTACCAGGCAGCGGAACAGACATTCCGTGAAGACTTGCGGCGCTTTCCGGACAACGGCTGGTCGTTGCACGGTCTGGAGCGCAGCCTGCAGGCTCAGCAGCGCAACGAGGAGGCCGGCGAGGTGCGCCAGCGTCTGGAGCGGATCTGGTCGGGGGCCGACGTCAGTCTGGCTGGGTGGGCACCTTGACCGGCCGGGTGTCACAGGCCGGCTGGGGATCATCCGGGAACCGGGTGGTATCCAGCTGGCACAGCTGGCAGTCGTCGCTGGCGGCGGATTGTTCCACGTAGCGGACCCGGCGACTGGCCGAGTGGCGATCGGCGCTGACGCGAAACACGGGGCGTTTGTCGTGCATGGTGGGCTCTCCTGAAAACGGGCCGTCCCTGGCCCCCATGATCGTTACTTCTTGCCGCCGCAGCCACAGCTGCCGCCGTTACCGCAGCTGCCACCGCTCTTGCAGGAGCTGAGGCCGAACGGCAGGTAGGCTGGGCACCAGCCGATCAGGCCGGTGAACAGCGGCAGGACGCCGATCCAGGCCCACACCGGACCGCCGGCGATGGCCCAGGCGATCAGCGCGATGCCGACCAGGATGCGGATGCTCTTGTCGATACTGCCGACGTTCTTCTTCATTGCGTACTTCTCCTTTCAGCAGGGAAACGTGCCCTCAGAGCACGTCGAGTGGAATCTTCAGGTAGCGGCTGCCGTTGTCTTCCGGCGGTGGCAACTGGCCGGCACGCATGTTCACCTGCACCGAGGGCAGGATCAGCGTCGGCATGTCCAGCTCGGCATCGCGGGCCTGGCGCATGGCCACGAAGCTGTCTTCGTCGATGCCCTCATGCACATGAACGTTGCCGCGGCGCTCCGCGCCGATCGTGGTTTCGTGCTGGTGCTGCTCGCGACCCGGTGCCAGGTAGTCGTGGCACAGGAAAACCCGCGTTGCGTCTGGCAGGGCGAACAGCTTCTGGATCGAGCGGTACAGGGTGCGCGCATCGCCACCGGGGAAATCGCAGCGCGCGGTGCCGTAATCGGGCATGAACAGGGTGTCGCCGACGAATACGGCATCGCCGATCAGGTAACTCATGCACGCCGGGGTATGCCCGGGGGTATGCAGGGCCTGGGCGGGGATGTCGCCGATCCGGAAGGCTTCGCCGTCGCGGAACAGGTGGTCGAACTGGCTACCATCGCGGGCAAAGCCCGGCTCAGCGTTGAACAGGGTGGCGAAGGTGTCCTGCACCGTGCGTACCTGTTCGCCGATGGCCAATTGGCCCCCGAGCTGCTCGCGCAGGTAGTGGCCGGCACTCAGGTGATCGGCATGCACGTGGGTTTCCAGGATCCACTGCACGCTCAGACCCTGTTCGCGGACATGGGCGACCATCCGGTCGGCGCTGGCGTGGGAGGTGCGACCCGAGGCCGGATCGTAATCGAGCACGGCGTCGATCAGGGCGCACTGGCGGCTGTCGGTATCGGCCACCACATAGCTGTAAGTGCTGGTGGCGGGGTCGAAGAAGGGCACGATTTGCAGCTTCGGGGATGCGTCGCAATTCATGCTGATACTCCAAGGGGTATTCAGGGCGGAAAGATACTGGACTTTTCAGCCTATGCCTATTCCCTTGGGGTGGCATGCCGAACGGCGGAAGGGAGGAAGCGCGCCGTGCCGGGCACGGCGCGAGAAGGGGGATCAGTTGATGGCGTCGCTCAGGGCCTTGGCGGGTACGAACTTGACGACCTTGCGGGCGGCGATCTGGATGCTGGCTCCGGTCTGCGGGTTGCGGCCGGTGCGGGCCGGGCGTTCGCTCACCTTGAGCTTGCCGATGCCGGGCAGGGTCAGCTCCTCGCCGTTCTCCAGTGCGTCGCTGGCGATTCCGGCAAGCTGGTCGAGCAGGTCGCGGACCTGAGTCTGGGTGAGGTCGGTGGACTCGGCGAGATCGGCTATCAGCTGCTGCTTGGTCAGGGCCATTGGGGTACTCCACAAGGTAGGAAAGGCGCGAGTCTAACCGGCGCGCGGGCCGACGAGAACGTATCTAGCTGCGGTGATCCGCCGCTGTAAAGGCAAGTCTCTGTCGCGACTGGCTTTTTCTCGCCGGCCTGGTTGTAAGTTGGCGGCAAGCCGGTACAATGGCGCTCACTCGCCGCCTAGGCGAGGCGCGTTATGGCGGGCCCCATCGGTCCCCCCGCAACGATCAGCCGTGAACCCGGCCAGGCCCGGAAGGGAGCAACCGTAGCGGTGACATTGTGTGCCGGGGTGTGGCTGGTGGGGTTCGCCTCCATCTTCCTCCCGCGTTTCTTCCTTCAGTTTTCCCGATTCCTGCGCAACGGCTCGAGCAGCGCGTTCAGTCCGTTGTGGTCGATCTCGTGCATCAGTGCCAGCAGCCGGCCGATTTCCCCCTTGGGAAAGCCCTTGCGGGCGAACCAGCCCAGGTAGTCGCCGGGCAGGTCGGCGATCAGGCGGCCTTCATATTTGCCGTAGGGCATGCTGCGGGTCACCAGCAGGACAAGGTCGTCGGGCTTCATGGTCGGTCTCGCGGAATGGGCGGCCATTCTGCCAGCCGGCTGCTATTCAGTCTTGCCGTTCGCGCTTCAGCAGTTCGCGCTTGCGCGCCACCCCCCAGCGGTAGCCGGACAGTTCGCCATCGCTGCGTACGATGCGGTGACAGGGGATTGCCACCGCCAGGCTGTTGGCCGCGCAGGCGCCGGCTACCGCACGTACCGCGGTGGGCTGGTCGAGTTGTGCCGCCAGTTGCGCATAGCTGAGGGTGGTGCCGGGCGGGATCGCCCGTAGCGCCTGCCAGACGCGCGCCTGGAAGACGGTGCCGCGGATGTCCAGGGGCAGCGCCAGGCCCTGGCGTGGATTCTCGACCAGTTGAATCACCTGGCCGACCAGCGTCTCGAAATCCTCCTCGCCCGGCTGCAGTTCGGCCTTCGGGAAGCGTCCGCGCAGCTCGGCCAGCAAGGCCTCGCTATCGTCGCCGAGCAGGATGGCGCAAATGCCCCGGCTGCTGCGGCCGACCAGCACCTTGCCCAGGCTGGAGTCGCCTAACGCGTAGTGAATGGTCTCCCGCGCGCCGCCCTTGCGATAACGCCCCGGTGTCATCCCCAGCAGATCATCGGCGGCCGCGTAGAAGCGACCGCTGGAGCCGAAGCCCGCAGCGTGCAGGGCCTCTGTCACCGGGCGGCCGTCCTCCAGCGTCGCCCGCAGGCGCCGGGCACGCTGCTCGGCAGCGTAGGTGCGCGGCGTCAGACCCGTGTGGGTCTTGAACAGACGGTGGAAATGCCAGGGACTCAGCCCGGCGTCGCGGGCCAGTTCGTGCAGGTCGGGAACCTGTGGCTCGAGTTCGAGCCGCCGGCAGGCGGCGGTGATCCGCTCCAGCTGCTGGCCCCGCTTGTCCTGGACGATGCAGCGCCGGCAGGGGCGGTAGCCGGCGGTCTCGGCGTCATCGGGCGAGGCGAAGAAGCGGATGTTCTCCGGGCGGGGCAGGCGCGAAGGGCAGCCCGGTCGGCAATAGATACCAGTGGTCAACACCGCATAGATGAAAGTCGCGCCGCTGTCGCGGGCGAGCACGGATTGCCAGCGAGGGTCCTGCGGATTCATGGTGGGTCTCCCGATTCAGCCTGCCGACATCTTAATCCCGCGCCGGACAGCGGACACTCCGGTCCTTGCGCAGCAATTCTCCCCGCGCCACCCGCCTGTGGATCGGTGCACGGCCGGCAGGTCGGCGGATGCAATTTATGCCTTGCTCCGCTACGATGACCGCCTTTCCCCTTCCGCACGACGGCTTCCGATGAGTTATCAGGTTCTTGCACGCAAATGGCGCCCGCGCAGCTTCCGCGAGATGGTCGGCCAGACCCACGTGCTCAAGGCCCTGATCAACGCCCTGGACAGCCAGCGCTTGCACCATGCCTACCTGTTTACCGGCACCCGTGGGGTGGGCAAGACCACCATCGCGCGCATCCTGGCCAAGTGCCTGAATTGCGAAACCGGCGTCAGCTCCACGCCCTGCGGCCAGTGCTCGGTGTGCCGCGAGATTGATGAAGGCCGCTTCGTCGACCTGATCGAAGTCGACGCCGCCAGCCGCACCAAGGTGGAAGATACCCGCGAGCTGCTGGAGAACGTGCAGTACGCGCCGACCCGCGGGCGTTACAAGGTCTACCTGATCGACGAAGTGCACATGCTGTCCACGCACTCGTTCAACGCCCTGCTCAAGACCCTCGAAGAGCCGCCGCCGCACGTCAAGTTCCTGCTGGCCACCACCGATCCGCAGAAGCTGCCGGTCACCATCCTGTCGCGCTGCCTGCAGTTCTCCCTGAAGAACATGCCGCCGGAGCGCGTGGTCGAGCATCTGACCCATGTGCTGACCGCCGAGAACGTGCCCTTCGAACCGGACGCCCTGTGGCTGCTCGGCCGCGCCGCCGATGGCTCGATGCGCGATGCCATGAGCCTCACCGATCAGGCGATCGCCTTTGGCGAGGGCAAGGTGCTGGCCGCGGATGTGCGCAGCATGCTCGGCACTCTTGATCACGGCCAGGTCTATGGCGTGCTGCATGCGCTGATCGAGGGCGACGCCCGTGCGTTGATGGACGCCGTGCGCCACCTGGCTGAGCAGGGGCCGGACTGGAACGGCGTGCTGGCGGAAATGCTCAACGTGCTGCACCGCGTGGCCATCGCCCAGGTGTTGCCGGATGCCGTGGACAACGGCCAGGGCGACCGCGAGCGCGTGCTGGAGCTGGCCGGCGCGCTGCCGGCCGAGGATGTGCAGTTCTATTACCAAATGGGTCTGATCGGCCGCCGCGACCTGCCGCTGGCCCCGGATCCGCGCAGCGGTTTCGAGATGGTCCTGCTGCGCATGCTGGCCTTCCGTCCGGCTGACGCCGAAGGCGGGCCGCGCCCCCCTTTAAAGCCGACGGGGATCAGCCCGGCCACGGCTGATCCCGACACGGCAAGCGTGGCCGGCGCGGCTCCTGTGGCGGCTGCGCCTGCACCCGTTGC